>DASTIQ010000161.1 GCA_035717485.1 Thermoanaerobaculia bacterium
TGCTCGCTCCGGGAGTGAACGAGAACGGCCCCACCTCGAGCCTCGGAAGCGCCAGTCCGCACCCGGCAGTCATGATCTCGGGAGCCGTCTCTTACGAGAACCTCTTTCTCGTCGACGGCGTCGTCGTCAACGAGAATCTGCGCGGGCAGCCTCAGGACCTCTTCATCGAGGACGCGATCCAGGAGACGACGGTCCAGACGGGTCGGATCTCCGCGGAATACGGTCGCTTCCTGGGAGGCGTCGTGGACGTGGCCACCCGCTCCGGCGGGAACCGGCCTTCCGGCTCGTTCCGCACGACCTTTACGAACAGCGCATGGTCCGCGAACGACGCGTACGATCGGTCCCTCGGGGTGGACAACCGCGTCGACCACCCGGACGAGACCTATGAAGCGACGCTCGGGTTCCCGGTCTGGAAAGATCGCGTCTGGGCGTTCACCGCCGCCCGCATCGCCGATCTCGGCCAGTCGATGGAGACGCGCCCCCTCGCGCTCAGAGGAAACACCGATCCCGTCCCGATCCCGTACACTTACGGCCGCGACGAACGCCGGCTCGAGGGCAAGCTGACGACGGCGCCCGCGCCCGGGGTGAGTCTCGTCGCTTCCTACATCGACAACCGGCTGGATGAAACCAACTATGCCTTCAATCGGGCGATCCTGTCGACCGAATCGCTGATGCCGAGGACCCTGCCGAATTCCCTCCTGGCGCTGAACGCGACCGGCGTCGTTTCCGGGTCGCTCTTTCTGGAGGGCCAGTACTCCCGCCGGCGCTTCGAGATCGATCAGGGCGGCCCCGATTTCACCGATCCGGTTCGCGGAACGCACATCTTCGACTCGACCGGGTTCCGGCGCTTCGGCGCGCCGCAATTCTCCGGTCAGTCGCCCAGCCGCTTCGACAACGACACCTGGTTCGCCAAGGCCTCGACACTCGTGTCGGCCGGTTCGCTCGGAGAGCACGACCTGCGATTCGGCTACGAGCGTTTCGCCGAGACGAGCCTGGAACAGAACGACGTCAGCAGCAGCGGTTTCGTCGTCGACGAGACGCGCTCGATCGTCCGCGGAACGCAGGTCTTTCCGTCGTTCCAGAACGACGGAAGCACGACGATCGAGTGGCATCCGATCGTCTCGCCCGCCCGGGAGACCCCCATCGTCACGGACTCGGTCTACGTCAACGACCGCGTGCAGCTCGGCCGCCACTGGAGCGCGAACCTCGGGCTCCGCTGGGACAAGAACGACGCCCGGAGCAGCAGCGGCGCGCTCGTTTCCGATTCCGGCGCGTTGAGCCCGCGTTTCGACGTCCGCCTCGATCCGCGGGGAGACGGCCGCCTCCTCTTCGACGCGAGCTACGGAAAGTACGTCACCAAGATCCATCCGAGACTGGCCAACGCGGCCTCCTCCGCCGGCAACCCGGCGGATTTTGAGTGGAAATACGCCGGCCCCTGCATCAACTGCGACGTGTCCGCCCCGACCTCCGCGCTCCTCTCGAAAGACCAGGCGCTCGCGCAGCTTTTCGCGTGGTTCGACTCGATCGGCGGGACGGCGGGCATGCCGACCGCGGGCGCCTCTCTGCCCGGCTACTCGACGCGGATCGCCCCCGGCGGGCTCCGCTCGCCGTACGCGAACGAGATCTCCGCAGGGATCGAATCGGCGCTCGGCTCGAGCGGCTTCGTCCGGGTCGATGGGCTCTACCGCGACTACCGGGATCAATACAGCGGAACCATCGACACGACGACGGGACAGACCCCGCCGGACCCGTTCGGCAACGTCTACGACGTCGAGGAGATCGGGAACTCCGACCGGATCAAACGCCGCTACGCCGCCCTGCAGCTCCAGGCGCAGTACCGCTTCGGCGCGCGGCTGTCCGCCGCCGCCACGTACGCCTGGTCTCATCTGACGGGGAACTTCATCGGCGAGTACAACCGCAATTCCGCCACCTGGGCGCCCCTGAACGAATACCCGGAGTACAAGCAGGCACGGTGGAATTCGCCCTACGGCGACATCACCGGAGAGGGCATCTCCCCATTTTCTCCGGACGAGCGCCATCGCGCCCGGGCCTGGGCGATCTACCAGGTGCCGCTGCGGCGAGGCAACCTTTCCGTCAGCGCGCTCGAAGAATTCGACTCGGGCCTCGGCTACGAGGCCGTCGGATCGATCGATCCGCGTCCCTACCGGGTCAACCCGGGCTACGCCGACCCTCTCGGCAACGCCGGGATCCCCGGCACGGTGCAGTACTTTTTCACCCGACCCGGGAAGTACCGCACCGACGACATCACGCAAACCGATGTCGCTCTCGACTGGTCGCTGCCGGCGTACCGGAGCGCCGAGCTCTTCGTCCACGCCCAGGTTTTCAATCTCTTCAACCAGGCCGGGGTCGTCGCCGTCGACACGACCGTCCTCACCGCACGGAACGATCCGAAGGCTCTGGCTCCATTCGACCCTTTCAACGACAAGCCGAAGGCGGGGGTGAACTACCGCCTCGGCCCGAACTTCGGGAAGCCGACGAGCTCGGCCGACTATCAGTCCCCGCGGACGTTCGAGCTGGGGATCGGCGTCCGCTTCTGAACGTCGCCGGCGCGGTCCGGCCGAGTCAAGCGACTCTGTCGCTTCAACTCGGCCGCAATTACTTCGCGGAGTTCAGGAACCGGCGAAGCGGGTCCTTGACGTACGACGGAAGCTTCTGGGCGAGCATCCAGACGCGGTCGGTGACCGGCGGGGCGGCGGCCGGGTTCTTGAAGCATTCGGCGCAGCGCGGCAGCTTCGAAAAATCGTGGCGCTTGAACCCGTCCTCGATCACCGCCAGCATCGGGGAAGCCGCGATCTCCCGGATCGACTGGGTCTTGACGTTCCCGAGCGACTGGGTCGCGTCGTAGTCGTAGCAGCAATGGGAGACCTCGCCGCTCGCCAGGATCACGAACCACTGGTAAGGCGTCCCCTGGAAACAGCCGTAGTACGCCTGGTGGAGCTCGGTGACTTCCGACGTGTCGAGCCCTTCGCAGGTCTTCTGGGTGACGCGGGCCTGCGGGTACTTCTCGAGCGAGAAGAACTCCTCGAAATCGCGGTTCCTCTCGTGCTGCGTGAGCGGCGTCATCATCCGCTGGATCTCGACCCGGATCTTCTTCCCCTTCGAGAGCTCCAGGAACCCGCGGATGTTCTCGGCGACCTGCTCGAATTTCCCCCCTTTCCGGGAGACCGCGTACACCTGCGGCAGCAGCGTGTCGAGCGAAAGGATGATCCGCGAGAGCGAGCTGTCGAGGATCTCCTTCGACTTCTCCGGCGTCAGGAGCGAGGCATTGGTCGAGACGCAGACACCGGGAAAGAGATCGATCGCCTCCGCGAGCCGCTTGTACAGGAGGGGTTCGCCGAGTTCGTGGAGATAGCGCATCTTCAGGCCGAGCTCCCGCATCTCCGCGGCGACCTTCTCGACCATCCACCAGGGAGCGTCCTCGTAGGGTCGCTGGATGTCGTCCATCGGGCACATTCCGCACCGGAAGTTGCAGCGGCTCGTGAGCTCGAGGTTGAACTTCAGCGTACGCAGGCGCAGGCCGTGGCGGTCTCGGCTCATCGGGTCCCGGAAAACGCTCCAAAGCGCATCCGGGCATTTTATAATGCGGCGAGTTGAACACGGTCGTTTTCGACATCGAGACCGTGGGCGTCGATTGGGGCTCCCTCGACGACGCCCAGCGCGCCTACCTCCTGAAGAACGCCAAGAGTGAAGAGGAACAGCGGCTCGTCCCCGACTGGCTGTCGCTGTGGCCCATGACCGGAAAGATCGTCGTCCTCGCGATGCAGAACGTCGAAACCGGCCGCGGCCGCGTCTGGTACGAAAAAACCGACGGCCGACGGGAGGAAAAGTCGGAGGACGGGCTCTTCGATTACGTCGGCGACACCGAGGAGGCCTTCCTGGAAGAGTTCTGGAAGACGATGACGCGATTCGACCGCTTCGTCACCTTCAACGGACGCGGCTTCGACTGCCCGTGGATGATGCTCCGGAGCGCCGTCCACGGCCTCCGGCCGTCGAAGAACCTGATGGGGTATCGCTACTCGGTCCGCCCGCACGTCGACCTCCTCGAGGTGCTCACGTTCTTCGGCGCGGGGGGATCCGCGGCGAGGAAGTTCAACCTGGACTTCTTCTGCAAGACGTTCGGGATCGCGAGCCCGAAGGAACAGGGGATGGACGGATACTCCGTCGGACCGTATTATCGGGACGGCCGCCTCGCGGAGATCGCGCACTACTGCCGCCGGGACGTCGAGGCGACCGCGGCGCTTTTCCGGAAGATCGAGTCGACGCTGCTGCCGCTGATGGACAACGGCCGGGGGTGAACCGGCCGGAACTGCGCCGCGCCGAGTCGCGGCAGGAAGGGGAACCGAATGTCGGAAAGAGCGTCCCGCCGGGTGCGCGTTCTCTGCCCCGCGCACTTTCGCATCGAAGAGGCGGAGCCGCCGTCGTTCGCGACGGTCGTCGTGGTGAACGAGCGCGGCCTCTACCTCGCCACGCCGAACACGCTTGCCCCGGGTAGCGAGATCGACCTTTCGATCTCTCTTCCCGGGGAAAGCTCCCCCTTCCGCTCGAAGGCGAAGGTCGTGGACGCGTTCCCCACGATTCCCACCGGAAGCGGGCGCGTCCCGGGAATGGGATGCGCGTTCCTGCAGCCGCCGATGGAGCTGGTGAACGCCATCCACAACCTCACCCAGTTCTAATCCGCAGCGCTCACGCCCGTGAGCGCGAAGGATGAAATCCCGAAGCCCGACCGCGGGAGATCTCCCGTTCCGGGAGAGCGCGGACGCGGATGCGACCTCGCCGCGCTTCGCGGCAGCGCCTAGTCCGATTTCGCCTTGATCAGCGTGAGTTTGTCGAACTGCAGGATCACGGCGACGAGAGGATCGTTTCCCGTCCCCGAGGAGAGCTGGGTGATCGCCACGGGAACCGCGCCGTCGACGCGCCAGTCGATGAGGAGCGTTCCCTCGTTGTCGATGCTCTGGATCTCGACCGACTTCGGCGCGACCGTTCCGCCCGCGCCGGCGTCGTTGAGCCACCCCTGGAGCGCGTTCAGCCCCTTCGGCGTGAGGTTGATCGTCAGGCGAGGCGCGCCGGCGGGCGCCGCGATCACGCGCGGCGAATACGCGATCGACGCGTTGCGCTCGAAGTCGATCGCGAAGCTCGTGATTCCGGGGGTTTCGCCCCCGTCGATCAGCATCCGGAAGTTCTTCGGAAGAGGGTTGCCCGTCTGCGCCGACACGGCGGCCGCAAGGGCGAGGACCAGCGGGACGAAACGGAGCTTCATCGGGGGCCTCCGCGCGAATCGTAGCACCGGGACCCGTCCTGTAGAATCGCCGGCATGCCGATATCCAAGAACGACATCGCCGACGAGCACGTCGGCGTCCCGAAGAGCTACGGACCGAAGACGCCGATCGAGGGCGTTCGCGTCCAACGCCTGACCCGGATCGTCGACGACCGGGGCTTCTTCCTGGAGGTTTACCGCAACGGCGCGTCCGGCGACCACGGCCGCGACCTCGCGCGTTTCTGGGAAGGGGTCGTTCCGGCGCAGCTCAATTTCTCGATCGTGAACGCGGACGACCACATCAAGGGGCTCCATTACCACCTCGCCCAGGAAGACATCTGGTTCTGCCCTCCCCCTTCGAAGATCAAGATCGTCCTCTACGACGTCCGCAAGGCCTCGCCGACTTTCCGGAAGACGCAGGTGATCGTCGCCGGAGACGGAAACGACGTCGTGGTGCGGATTCCCGAAGGGGTCGCGCACGGATATCGGCCTCTCACCAATCCCTGCTCGCTCCTGTACGTCGTGACGAAGACGTTCGACCTCGCCGACCCGGACGAGTACCGGATCGCCTGGGACCACCCCGACGTGAAGGACCTCTGGGAGATCCCGAACGGGTAAAGATCTATAATCCGTCAGTCAGGGAATCAATTTCCCAGGAGGACAAAATGACGACGGATCGGGGTAAGTGGACGAAGTCCATCTACAGGGCATTGGTGTGCCTGCTCGCGGCAGGGGCGCTCGGAGGAGCCGAGCCTTCGTTCGCCGGTTTTGCGTCGAAGGAGACGTTCCTGCCGGCGGTGGGGCGGATTCCGGGCAAGTTCGGCGCCCAGTTCTACACGACGATCTGGGCGACGAACCTGACCGGATCGACCGTTCACTTCACGTTCGAGTTCCTCAAGGAGGGGCAGGCCAACACCTCACCGGCCTCGTTTACCGACACGCTCGCACCCGGCCAGACGAGCGTCTACGAGAACGTCGTCGAAACCAAGCTCGGGCTCGTCAATGCTCTCGGCGCGGCGCGCATCACCTCCGACGGAGAGATCCTCGTGGCCGAACGCATCTACAACCAGGAGCCGGGCGACGATCTGGACAAGACGGAAGGTCTCTTCTTCTCCGGGATGCCGAAGGGGTTCTCGATCGCGCTCGGCCAGTCGGCCTCGATCCAGGGGATCGACCAGGGAGGAACCGAGAACTTCCGGTACAACTTCGAGCTGGTCGAGACGGGAGGCGCCTCCACCACGGTTCACGTCGTGCTCTACGACGGCGACGGGCAACCCCTCGGGTCCAACGACTACCTCCTGCAGCCCTACGAGCAGATCCAGCCGAATGTCGACGATCTTGCCGCCAACCTCGCGACGACCAACGCGCGGATCACGGCGACGGTGACGGCCGGAGCCGGGTCGGTACTGCTGGCCGGCGCGCAGGTCGCCAACGTCTCGCAGGACTCCTCCGGATTCGAGATGAGCTTCCGCGACGATCTGCTGGGTGGCGGCGGGGGCGGCGGGACCGCCGGCGTCACGAGCTTGAACGGCCTGACCGGGGCGCTCACGATCGCCCACGGCGCCAACACGACGGTCAATGTCAATGGAAGCACGATCACGATCGACGCAGTATCCGGGTCCGGAACCGGTCTGACCGCCGTTGCTCACGACAACTCGCTCGCCGGGAGCGGCACGGTTTCCGTTCCTCTGGGAATCGCGCCGGGCGGCGTCGGCAATGCGCAACTCGGCGGGGGCGCCATCACGGCTCCCAAGATTGCCGCCGGCCAGGTTGTCACGAGCGTCAACGGCCTCCATGACGGCATCACCCTCACTGCCGGCTCGAACGTCACCCTGACACCTTCCGGAAATACGCTCACGATCGCCGCCTCGGGAGGCGGCGGAGGGTTGACGCTGCCGTTTTCGGGCACGACGTCGTCGAGCTCTCCCGGCTTCTACGTGACGAACACCGGTTCGGGCAGCGCAGTTCAGGGCAGCGGTCAGGGCAACGGCGCGGGCGTCTATGGAAACAACTCCGGCAGCGGGTCAGGAGGCTATTTCTACGGAACCGGCGGCCAGGGAGTCGTCGCCCAGAGCGCGAACAACCACGGTATCGAGGGGGATGCCGGAACACCGGGCAAAGCCGGAGTGTACGGTTCCGGAAACAGCTACGGTGTTTGGGGGACAAGCAGCGCCACGCTGGGAGCGGGCGTTTATGGCAGCAGTCCCTCCGGCACGGGTGTCGAAGGTGTCGGTGGATCTAATGACTATGCCGGCGTTACGGGTATCAACACCGGCAACGGGCCGGGCGTCTTCGGTAACGGCGAAAATGGCGTAGGAGTATGGGGACAAGGCACTACTTACGGGGTTTATGGGATCAGCTACCTCGGCGGCCTTGGCGTGTACGGCAAGAGCAGCGGCAGCGGAATCGGCGGCGCCGCGATACGGGCCGACGGCGCCGGTATCGGCCTCTTCGCCACGAACAACAGCTCCGACGCCACGATCGTCGCCACGAACGCGACGAGCGGCGACATCTTCAGAGGATTCGCCAACGGCGGCACGCTCGTCTTCGTGGTGACCGGAGCGGGCAACGTCAACGCGCATGGAACGTTCAACGCGGGCGGCGTGGACTACGCCGATCGTCTGCCCGCCGCAGCGGGACTCGAGCCCGGCGACGTCGTCGCGATCGGCCCGGAAGGGATTCTGCAGAAGTCGAACCGCGCCAACGACGCGGCGGTCGCCGGCGTGTACTCGACCAAGCCGGGCGTCGCGGGTCGCCGCGAGTCCGAGCAGCGCCCGACCGTGCCGGTCGCGCTCGCCGGAGTGATCCCGGTCAACGTCACCGCGGAGAACGGGGCGATCGCGGCCGGCGATCTCCTCGTCTCATCCTCGACGCCCGGCCGCGCCATGAAAGCTCCGCCATCTCCCGCCCCCGGCACCGTCATCGGCAAGGCGATGGAACCGCTGACGTCCGGATCGGGCTCGATCGAAATGCTTGTCATGCTCCGCTGACGAATTCACAGGAGGAGAACATGCGTCGCTCGATCGTTCTCAGGTTCCTTGTCCTGGCGACCCTCGTGGCCGGCCTGTCGGCACGTGCCCTTCGCGCCGGCCCCTGGATCGAGACCGCCCGGCTCGTTCGCGCGGGGGGCATGGCCGGCGACGAGTTCGCTCCGACCGTCGCGATCGACGGCGACGTCGCGGTCGTCGGAACGTTCAGCGGATCCGTCTTTGCCGTGGTCTTCCTTCACTCCGGGGGTTCCTGGGTGCAGGCCGCCGAACTGGTCCCGAGCGATGGTCCGTTCGCCGAGGGCCTCGCCCATTCCGTCGGAATCTCCGGCGACACGATCGTCGTCGGCGCGCCGGACGCGACGGTCGGCGACCTCGCGATGGAGGGTAAAGCTTATGTCTTCGTCCGCCCGAGCGGCGGATGGGCAGGCACTCTCTCCGAAAGCGCGCAGCTCGGAAACTTCTCCCTCGCAGATTCGACCGGACCAGACTCTTTCGGAATTTCGGTTTCGATCAGCGGAACCACGATCGTCGCCGGAGGGCACACCAGTCTCGGCAACGGCGGTCTGGCATTCGTGTTCACGATGCCCGACGCGGGCTGGTCCGGAGCGATTTCTCCTTCCGCGATCCTCTATCCGCCGGGCGGAGGGTTTGCGGGAGCATCGGTCGGGATATCAGGGGACGTGGTCGTTGCCGGGGCGCCCGCGGCAAACGCCGGCGACGGAGAAGCCTACGTCTGGGTGAAACCGTCAAGCGGCTGGTCCGACATTCTCGAGGAATCCGCGGACCTTCTTCCGACGTCACCGTTCCCGGGCGGCGAGTTCGGGCACGCCGTCGCGATCGACGGGACGACCGCGGTCGTCACGAGCCCGTTTGCACAATACACGAATTCCGACAACGAGGATACGCGCGTCGCGTACCTCTTCGAGCGACCATCGACGGGCTGGGCAGGAACCCTGAGCGAAACCGCACGGCTGGTTCCGACGGCGGGAAAGCTGAACTGGCCGGACGCCTTTTTCGGTCAATCCCTCTCGACTGCGGGCGGCACCGTCGTCGTCGGAACCCCGGGCCTGAGAGTCTTTGCTTTCTCGGGGAACGATGGAGGCGCATTCATCTTCCAGAAACCCCCTTCCGGGTGGTCGGGAGACGTCGGTGAGCAGGCCAAGATCCTCCGTGTCGACGACAGCGCCCGGCAGAGTCTCCTCGGTCAATCCGTATCGATATCGGGAAGCACGATTCTGCTGGGCGCGCCCTTCGAAAACGTGGACGGTAATGCGCTCGAGGGCGCCGCGCACGTCTTCGAGCCCGGCTTGAATCCGACAGTGACCGCCTCGTTTTCCCCGGGGGGCGTCCTGACCTATCAGCCCTCAACGCTTTCTCTCACGGTCACGAACCCGAACACGACCGGCTTCATTTGGAACCTCACGATCGGCACGCCGACATTTCCGGCGAATCTCTTCATCGCCGAGACCCCGGACGCTTCGACCACGTGCGGAGGATTCTTCGACTTCGGAAGTACGGCGGGCGACGATCAGCTCCTCCTGGAAGGAGGCGGCGTTCCGTTTCCGGCGGGGGGAACTTGCACGGTCTCGGCGAGCGTGTCGAGCGGAACCTCCGGCTCGTACACGACAGCCGCGCTTCCGGTGTCCTGCGATCAGGGCTGCGATGGCGTCGGAAGCGGTCCCGCGACGCTTCTCGTCCGCCTCCGCTTGACGCAGATCCGCTTCCTCGTCGAGGGCCCGGTCCGCGTCGCGCCCGGCGTTCCGGTCGAGTTCACGTTCCAGGTCGATCCGCTGCGCGAGTCGCCCGTCGCGCCGACCGGGGAAGTCGTCGTTTCCGATAGCGCCGGGCACAGCTGCCGATCCGACGTGTCCGTGTCGGGAGAGGGATCCTGCACACTGACGTTCGGTGCCCCGGGAAATTATCGCGTTCGAGCGGAGTACCTGGGGAACCTGTCGTTCGGCTCGAGCACGTCTCCGCCGAAGGTTGTCCAAGTGGGCGGCGGCTAAAGGCTCCCGGTCGGTCACCGGCCCGCGAGGGGCTTTGCTACGATCGCCGCCCGATGTCCGGCGGCGATCGTCTTCGTTCGAAGCTCCTCGCCTGGTTCGACCGCGAGAAGCGCGAGCTCCCGTGGCGGGGAACGAATGATCCTTACGCGATCTGGGTGTCCGAGGTCATGCTCCAGCAGACGACGGTCCAGACCGTGCTCCCTCGCTACGCGGAATTCCTGCGGAGGTTCCCGACGGTCGAGGCGCTCGCCCGCGCGCGTCCCGACGCCGTCCTCGCCGCCTGGTCCGGGCTCGGGTACTACGCGCGCGCCCGCAATCTCCACCGGGCGGCGCGGCTCGTCGTGGCGCGACACGGCAGCCGCCTGCCGGACAACGAGGAAGAACTCCGCTCACTCCCCGGCATGGGCGAGTACATGTCGCGCGCCGTCGCCGCCATCGCGTTCGGGCGTCCGACCCTCCCGATGGACGCGAACGTTCGCCGGGTCGTCTCGCGGCTCTTCGCGACGGCGGAACCGGAGAGCCGGGTTGGCGACGTCGTCTCCGCGCGCCGTCCCGGAGATTCGGTCGCCGCGA
>DASTIQ010000162.1 GCA_035717485.1 Thermoanaerobaculia bacterium
GACCTCCCTGGCGTCGGTCACGAAGGGACGGGCCGTGTGGCTGCCGCCGGTTTCGACGATCCAGATCTGGGCGATTTGCTTGCCGACCACGGGGATCTTGCCGACCGAGAGGAGCCTCCCGTCGCGGGACCAGTCTTCCGCCCCCCAGATGTCGGGCGATTCGTCGGGCGATTCCAGGAAGATCTGTTCGGCGCTCCCGTCCAGGGCCTTGAGCCAGAGCTCGACGGCCAAACCTTTCCTTCGGTCCGAGGAAAAAATGATCTGGTCCCCCGCCGGTGACCAGACCGGGTATTCGGCTTTTCGCGTGAACGGGAATTCGACTCCGTCGGCGCCATAGAGCCGGATCGACGCCGAGCTCGAGCTCGAATCCCAGACGGAGACCGCGATTCGCCGGCTGTCGGGTGAGAGACGAAGGTCGCCGTAGATCGCGGGGGTTCCGACGGTGCCGAGCGACTGGCCCTTGCGATCGAACCAGGTCAGCTGCGAGGGCGTGGGCCGCACCCTCGGTTGCGTGACGAGGAGACCGTTCGAAACCGAGAATTCCTGCGGCGCCGGCGCCACCGGAATAGGTTCCCCTTCCATTTCGAGCCGTGCGAGGTTCAATTTCTGAGCCACGAGGGAGTTCTCCTTGACGTAGAGGAGATACCCATCGGCGAACACGGCTTCCGATGTAGATGCGGCGACGACTTTGGCGGTCTTTCCGTCGAGTGAGCCGACTCGGATCCTGTTGGCTGGATCGTCGTTCGGCCCGGCGGCATTCCAGGCCGTGTAAAGAAAGTGTCGGCCGTCGGGCAGGAAAAAGGGGGAAACGTTGGCCGTAGTGTGGAGGGAGTCGCCGAGTTTCGTCACCGCCTCCGGCTTGCCGCCGGAGGCGGCGACGCGGAAGAGAGGGGTCGTGTTCCAGGCCGGCGCGAAAACGATCGTCCCGTCCCGGTTCCAGGTTCCCCCCGCTGGTACGCCCTCGGACGCGCAGATGGTCATGGGCGGTCCCCCGGAGGGATCGACCTTCATCAGGAGCTTCTTGCGGTACGCGAAGTAAGCGATGAACTTCCCGTCGGGCGACCAGAACGGCCAGACGGCATCCTCGACCTCCGCCACCTGCTGGGCCGCGGGCGCGGAAAGCGTTCGGACCCAGAGCCCCGGCTCCCGGGTCGTGAAAGCGAGCCGCTTTCCGTCCGGCGAGAGCGCGAACGTGACGAAATGCAGATTCTCGGGCGGAAGGATGGCCGAGATGATCGCCGAGGGTGTTTTCGGAGCACGACGCGCCAGGGCGATCGCGAGAACGGCCGACAGCAGGATCGCGCCCGCGAATCCGGCCCAGGCCAGACGCTCCCGGATTTTCCGCCGCGGCACGGCGGCCATCGTCCGCGCCGAACCCGTCGCCTCGGAGATGTGCCGGCGCACATTCGCGATCTCCCGCGCGAGGTCGCGCGTCGAGGAATAGCGCTCGTCCGGGTCCTTCGCGAGGCAGCGTTCGACGATCCAGCAGAGCGGCGCGGGAACGAGGGGATTCGAGTCGGCGATCGGCGGCGGCTCGTCGCGCAGGATCGCCGCCAGCGTCTCGCCCTTCGTCTCCCGGCGGAACGCCAGCTTCCGCGTCAGCATCTCGTAGAGGAGCAGGCCGAAGGAGAACTGGTCGGAGCGGTAGTCGACCTTCCTTCCCGCCGCCTGTTCGGGTGACATGTAGGAGACCGTTCCCATGACGACCCCCTCGGTCGTCTCCAGGCGGTCGATCGTCGGCATCCGGGAGATTTCGGCGTCGGGAGTCTCCGCGGGTGCCGTCGCGAGCTTTGCCAGGCCGAAATCGGCGATCTTGGCCATTCCCGACTTCGTCAAGAGAATGTTCTCGGGCTTCAAGTCCCGGTGGGTGATCCCCCTCTCGTGGGCCGACGCGAGGCCCGACGCGACCTGTTCGGCGATCTCGAGCACCTTCCGGATCGGCAGTCCGTCGCCCCTGAGCCGCGACCGGAGATCCCCTCCCTCGACGAGCTCCGAGGCGAAGTAGTGGATGCCCTCCTGCTCCCCGACGTCGAGGACCGTGACGATGTTCGGGTCGGAGAGCGCCGAGGCGGACCGCGCCTCCTGCTCGAACCGGCGAAGGTGGACGGCGTTCGACGCGACGGCGTCGGACAGGACCTTTACGGCGACTTCTCGCCCGAGCCTCGTATCCCGCGCCCTGTACACCTCGCCCATGCCGCCACTTCCAAGAGGTGCGAGAATCTCGTAAGGCCCGAGCTTGATGCCGGGAGAAAGCATCAGAGCACCATGCGAGCCGCGCCATCGCTCGCGCCTTCGCGACGCCATCGTCGCTTCGGCGCCGCAGGCGCGAAAGCGGGCACCGTCGGGCCTCCGGCCCCGAGAGCCGAGAAGATCTCGTACGGCCCGAGACGGGTACCCGCCAAAAGGTTCACGTGAGGATCACTTCGGTTGACTCTAGAGGCGCGAACGACAGCCGGAATGATGCGATTGAGTCATAGACACACTGGCTCTTCTCCTCCTGTCGGTCGCGTACGTGAAAAAGTGAAGGTTTCGGGGCCCGATCCGGGCCGAAGCTTTCCCTGCCGAGCCCTGTCCAGTCCGGAGGCCGGGAACGGAAACGACCGCCTCTTTTGGGCTGAGCCGGGTTGAGCGGGACTCAGTTCCCACTC
>DASTIQ010000163.1 GCA_035717485.1 Thermoanaerobaculia bacterium
CCCCCCGGGGGGGGGGGGGGGGCCCGGCGCCGCGGGGCGGACGTCGGCCGCCGCACGGGATGGCCCGATCCCCCCGGCAGGGTTGACGATGTCGAAAGCGTTTTCGCACTTCGTGCAGCGAATCTTCTTCGACGGCTTGCCGTCGAAGCGCGCCTCGTCGTACCGATACTTCGCGGCGCAGGCCGGACACGCGACGATCAACGGTTCGCTCCGACCCGTCGGGCATTCCCGGAATTCATGGGTTGCCGCGATTCTGCCATCCGAGCGCGGGGCAGATCAAGGTCGATTCCCGGAAAGGATCCGCCGGAGCGCGGAGACCACGGCCTCGACGTCGTCGGGCGAGTTTCCTTCCCCGAACGAAAACCGCACGGTGCTCCTCGCCTCCTCCGGCGAGGCGCCGAGCGCCAGGATCGCGGGCGAGGGAACGACCGACCCGGAAGAGCAGGCGGAACCCACGGAAACGGCGATCCCCTCGAGGTCCAGGGCGATCGCGATCGCCTCTCCCGCCCGACCGGGGAACGCGATCGCGGAGGTGTTCCCGATTCTCGGGACCGATTCGCCCCAGATCCGGGCCGCCGGCCACTCGGCGCGGACCGCCCGTTCGAAGTCGTCGCGGAGGCGCCTGACCGTTTCCCGGCCGGCGGAGTGTTCTTTCGAGCAAAGCCACGCCGCCTCTCCGAATCCGACGATCCCGGCCGCGTTCTCGGTGCCGCCGCGCCGCCGGCGCTCCTGCCCTCCGCCGAAGAGGGGCGGCACGTCGAGCCCCCGTCGGACGAAGAGCGCCCCGACGCCCTTCGGCCCCCCGATCTTGTGGGCCGACAGCGAGATCATGTCCGCCCCGCTCGAGACGCCGACGGCGATCTTCCCGAGGGCGGCGACGGCGTCGGTATGGAAGAGAGCTCCCCTCTCGTGGGCTCGCTTCGCGACGGCCTCGATCGGCAGGATCGCGCCGTACTCGTTGTTGGCGGCCATCACCGAGACGACGGCCACCCGGTCGTCGATCCTCGCGAGCGAGGCTTCGAGGTCCAGGGCGCCGGAACCGAGCGCCGGCAGGACCCGACGCTCGACGCCCTCCCGCTCGAGCGCGCGGGCCGGCTCGGCGACCGCGGCATGCTCGACGGCGGATACCGCGACGGCCCGCCGCGCCGAGGTCCGCACCGTCGAAAGAGCGAGGGCGTCCGCCTCGGTCCCGCCCGAGGTGAAGACGATCTCCTCCGGCTCCTCCGCCGCGACGAGCGCCGCGACGTGCTCGCGCGCTTCTTCCACGAGGCGCCGGGCCTTCCTTCCCGCCGTGTGGACGGAGGATGGGTTCCCCCAGATCTCCGTGAGAAGAGGGTCCATGGCGGCTTTCACGCGGGGATCGAGCGGGGTCGTGGCGTTGTGATCGAGGTAAATCATCCGGAGCGGATTCTACGGCCCCGGGAAGGGCCGGAGGGGACGGACGTGAAGGCCATAAAAAGTCGGAATGGGCCGCCGCCGGAAAGGGTTACGATCGATTGGCATCGTGAACTTCATGAACCCGCGGCGGATCGCTCTGTTCTCGTTCATCGCCGGCTTCGCCGTCGGCGGGGCCGCGGTGGTCCGCGCAGCCGAGGAACCGCCGCGAAACGAATCGGTCACGCCGGCCCCGATCTCCAAGGAAGAACGGGAGTGGGCGACGGAGATCGTCGCGCCCCTCATGTCTCCGGACGAGAAGAAGATCTATCTCGGCCTCCCCACGCCGGCCGAGAGAACGTCGTTCCGCGACGAGTTCTGGACGATCCGGGAACGCGACGGGCTGAAGCCGCCGTTCGGGCCGGGATTCAAGAATCTGTACATGAGCCGGCTGGAGGCCGCCACCGAGACCTACGGCGGGTGGAAGAGGGACGCGGGCCGGATCGTCCTCGCGCTCGGAGAGCCGGCGAACGTCGTCACGATCGACTGTCCGAGCACGTTCCGCCCGATCGAGGTATGGACGATGTCCCCGACGGCGATCGGGAACGTCCCCCCGCGTCTGGTTTTCTATCGCGACTTCGCGTCGGGGCCTCTCAAGCTCTGGTCGCCGATCCTGGGGTCCGGAGCGCTCATGAGCGCCGCCGCGAGCATCGCCCCTCCGGCGGATCCGATGGGGAGCCGCGGCCAGCTCGCCGGCGCATACTCCCAACGCTGCAGCCCGCAGAGCCCCGTGATCCCGTGCGAACACGAATGCGAGGTCCTCTGGCCGGCGATCGTGGCGATGGAAAACCAGGGGGACCTCGGCGCTTCGATCGCGCTCGAGAAGCTCGCCGTCTTCCCGGCTCCTCCCGAAGGAGACTGGAACCGGTGGCGGTCGCGGTTCGTCGGGGGCGGATCGTCGGCGGCCGCCCCGCCGGTTCCGTCGGCGAAAGCCGAGCCGCCCGCGCCCGCCTCCCGGAAGCTCTCGAAGGCCGACCGCAAGGAACTGGAAGCGAAGCTCCCCGAGCGCTACCGCGAGTGGCTCGACGACGTCGGCCTGATCATCACCGAACGGGAGCGCGACATCTTCCTCCAGGTCGGCGACAACGTCGAGCGGGACAAGTTCATCGAGGAGTTCTGGCGGCGCCGTTCGATCGACAAGGACGGAATCCGGACGAACTTCCGCGAGGTGTTCCGGGACCGGGTCGAGTACGCGAAGGAGAACTTCAAGAACCTGAACTCCGACGCCGCGAAGGTGTACATCCTGAACGGGCCTCCCGACGCCGTGATCCCGGTGAACTGCCCCGAGGTCTTCGTCCCGATCCGGATCTGGTACTACGAACGGCTCGAAGCGCTCAGAAACAAGGTCTATCTGATCTTCTACAAGGTCTACGGCATGGGAGACTGGAAGCTCTGGCTGCCGATCGACGGCGTGCAGAAGCTCGGAATCAATTCGATCGGCGTCAACATGCGCGAGGCGGAGCAGAGCTGCTTCGACGCGCAGAACCTCCAGGAGGCGATCTCGTACACGACGGCGATCCTCGGGCCGGGGATCTCGGGGATGGCGGAAGCGGAGAAGATGTTCGTCCGGCCTCCGGTCGAGACCGAGGGCATCGACCGTTTCCTCGGGCTCACGACCCAGGTCTCGGCGGCCGCCGCGCCCCTCACGATCGAGAAGAGCGTGATCTTCCCGGAGGCGCGCGACAGCAAGATCGCCTGCGATGTGTCGCTGCTGCTTCCGCGCAAGGACCTGGCGCTCCGCGATCTCGGTGATCAGAAGTTCTACGACGTGGACGTCGTCGGCGAGATCGTCCAGAACGACCGCATGCTCGACAACTTCAAATACCGCTTCGACATTCCGGTCGACGAAGTCGGCGGGGACAAGCTCCCGCTGACTCTCCGGCGTTATCTCTATCCGGGCGACTACGAGATCCGCGTCAAGGCCGCCGACGCCAACCGGAAAGCGGAGGGCCGCTTCGCCGAAGCGCTCCGCGTCCCGGAGGAGCCGCAGGCTCCCCCGGCCGTTCTCGCCGCGGCGGCAGCCTCCCGGAAGAGCGAGACCCCGCCCTCGGACTTCCGCCCCTCGTCGATCTCGATCCTCCCCCCCGTGCGGGAGATCCTGACCGGCCTCCAGAGATTCGAGACGAAGGCCGCGGAGGGAATCGTCGCGGTCGACTTCTATCTCGACGGCACGAAGATGTTGACGCGCACGCGAGGACCCTTCCAGGCGGACCTGAACCTCGGCCCCCTCCCGCGGCGGCACGAGGTCCGCGTCGTCGCCTACGACTCTCGCGGCCGCTCCGTCGGCGAGGACGAGATCCACGTCAACGAGGGGAGCGAGGCCTTCCGGGTCAAGATCCTCTCGCCGAGACGGGGCACGACCGCCTCGGGACCGACGACCGTCATCGCGGACGCGACCGCGCCGGAGGGGCGCTCGATCGCGAAGATGGAGTTCTACTCGAACGAGACGAAGGTCGCGACGCTGTTCCAGCCGCCGTGGCAGCAGCTCGTTCCGTTCCGGAAGAGCGGCTCGCTGGGGTACGTCCGCGTCGTCGGTACGCTCGACGACGGTCTCGTGGCCGAGGACGTCCGGTACGTCAACGCGCCCGCCTACATCAGCGAGGTCAACGTCGACGCGGTCGAGCTCTACACGACCGTGACCCAGGGGAACCGTCCGGTGGACGGCCTGACACAGGCGAACTTCACCGTTCTCGAGGACGGCAAGGCCCAGCAGGTCGCCCAGTTCGAGCACGTCACGAACCTGCCGCTCACGGTCGGCGTCGCGATCGACACCTCCGCCTCGATGATCGAGAACCTCCCCGCGGCGGAGACGGCCGCCGTCCAGTTCCTCGACGACACGATCGGGGAGAAGGATCGCGGCTTCACGATGTCGTTCGACGATTCCCCGTACACCCTCTGTCGCCTCACCGGGAACCGCGAGCGCCTCGACCGGTCGTTCGCGGGGCTGCGCGCGGAGGGCTCGACGGCCCTGTACGACGCGGTCGTCTACGCGCTCTACCAGTTTTCCGGCGTGAAGGGGAAGAAGGCCCTCGTGCTTCTGACGGACGGCAAGGACACGTCCTCCAAGTACGATTTCGACACGCTCCTCGACTACGTGAAGAAGGCGGGCGTCGCCGTTTACGGAATCGGGTTGAACGTCTCGAAGGCCGAGATCGAGGTCAAGTCGAAGCTGAACCGGCTGGCGGACGCCTCGGGTGGCGCCACGTTCTACATCGACGACGTGAAGAGCCTGAAGAACGTCTACCGCCAGATCAACAACGAGCTCCGGACCCAGTACCTTCTCACCTATTACTCCACGAACCCGACGCCCGACAACAAGTGGCGCAAGGTCGAGGTGAAGGTCACGCCGAAGAATCTCACCGCTCGGACGATTTCGGGCTATTACAGCTAGGCGCCGGGTGGATGCGGCGGAGCCGCTGAATTCGGCGCCGGGAAGCCTCGGGGGCGTCTCCCCCGCCCGAACGGAGCCTCCCATCTGACCTCATGAGGCGCGGCGGGAGGACACGCGCCCGTATTCGGTCGCTGCATCGCCGCGCCCTCTCAGACCTCCGGATTGACGATCCGGGAGAGGAATCCCTCGTCGTCCCGCCACTCCTCCCGGGTACGGACGCGCAGGTCGAGGAAGAACCTCCCGCCGAACCGTTCCTCGCACCGGGTCCGCGCGCGCGACCCGATTTCCCGGATCATCGCTCCCCCCTTTCCCACCAGAATGCCCTTCTGGCCTTCCCGTTCGACGTACAGCGTCGCCCGGACGACGGTCAG
Organism: Thermoanaerobaculia bacterium; assembly: GCA_035717485.1. Taxonomy (NCBI): domain Bacteria; kingdom Pseudomonadati; phylum Acidobacteriota; class Thermoanaerobaculia; species Thermoanaerobaculia bacterium. The sequence continues at coordinate 5,197 of DASTIQ010000163.1, forward strand.
ATCCTTTTCCTCCTGCCGGTCCATCTCGTCGACGACGACCGCCAGCGAGAACGGCACCTCGTCCCGCGTGAGCTCGAGCGCCGGCTCCCGGATCTGCTCCGCCACCTTTTCCGCGAGCGCGCCGGGGACGGTGTCCTCCCGCGGAAAGAGCGGCGGGCCCTCCGGCAGCACGCGCCGGAGCTCCTCGAGGAGCGCGTCGACGCCGTCGCCGTTCGCCGCCGAGATCGGGACGATCGCCTCGAACTTTCCCCGGGCGGAGAGCTCCGCGATCCGCGGGAGGAGCGCCGGCTTCGCGACGCGGTCCACCTTGTTCAGGGCGACGACGGCCGGGACCTCCCGGGCGGCGATCAGCTCGGCGACCCGGGCGTCGCCCGGCCCGCCGCGCTCCGCCGCGTCGATGACCCAGAGGATCGCGTCCGCGCCCTCGAGAGCGTCGACGGCGTCGCGCACCATCGCCGCGTTCATCCGATGCTCGGGGCGGTGAATGCCCGGCGTGTCGATCAGGACGGCCTGGAAATCGGGGCGGTGGACCACGCCCAGCCACCGCTTGCGGGTCGTCTGCGGCTTGTCCGAGACGATGGCGACCTTCTCTCCCACCAGCCGGTTGACGAGAGTCGACTTCCCGGCGTTCGGCCGGCCGACGACGGCGATCATCCCGGAGCGGAAAGGACCCGGCTCCCCCGTCACCGTCGCCCGCTTCGCGCGGTCTCTCCGGCGCCCCCCGTCGACGCCGAAGGGGGCGTCTCGTCGGCCGCCGGCGCCGCCGCGGGCTCGACGCGCCCCCGCAGGACCCGCCGCCGGTCGCCCTCCTCCACCGTGAAGCGCAGGCCGTCTTCCTCGCGCGCCTCCCCGACGCGCGGGATCCTTCCGAGGCGCGCCGCGAGGTATCCGCCGAGGGTGTCGTATCCCTCCTCCTCGTCCGGCCCGTGGCCGAAGACCTCCCGCAGCACGTCGACATGGGCCCGGCCGGCCATCGAATAGGCCCCGTCGGGCAATTTCAGCACGGCATCCCGTTCATCCTCGTGCTCGTCGGAGATCTCTCCGACGATCTCCTCGAGGAGGTCCTCGATCGTGACGAGCCCCGACACGCTTCCGTATTCGTCGACCACGATCGCGATCGCGAGGCGCTTGCGCTGGAACTCGCGGAGGAGCTCGGCCGTCTTCTTGGTCTCGGGCACGAACGTCACCGGCCGTGCGATCTCCGCCAGCCGGGGCTTCCCGCCGCGCCGGACCGCCTCGAGAACGTCCTTGACGTGGAGGATGCCGACGATCTGATCGATCGTCCCGCGAAAGAGGGGGAGCCGCGAATACTTCGTCTCGACGAAGAGGTCCGCCGCGCGATCGAGCGCCGCCGCCTCGTCGACCGCGGCGATGTCCGTTCGCGGCGTCATGACTTCCTTGACCATCGTGTCGCCGAAATCGACGATCGACATCAGGAGCTTCTCCTCGTCGCGTTCGAGGATCCCCTCTTCGCGCCCGACGTCGATGTACGCCTGGATCTCTTCGTCCGACGCGGGTCCCTCCTCCTCCGCGGCGCGCGGGCGGAACAGCAGGCGGATCGGCCACGCGATCGGCGAAATGATCCAGGAAAGCGCGGAGAGCAGCGGATCGAGGCGGGTCAGCAGCGTTTCGGGAGGGGCCGCGGAGACGATCCGGAGGAGCAGCGCCTCGGCCGCGAGCCACCCGACGAAGAAGATCACGCCGCCCCAGATCCACGGCGCGGGAACGGAGATCGCGCCCAGCCCGCGGATCACCGCCCAGAATCCGATCAGCAGCAGGATCTGGATCGCGACCCGGAGAGAGATCTTCATGGCCGCGGCCTCACCCTTGCCGGAGAGCATCCGCAGGCGCTTCGGCTCTTCTTCGAGGAGGCTGCGGAGCTTGATCGGCGAGAGCCGCTCGAGCGCCTGCGCGAAGAGCTCGAGCCCGAGGAAGAGGAGGAAACAGAGAGCGGCGACGGGAAGAGCGATCATGCGGGGATCGACAGCCGCCGCCGCAGCTGCGCCTCCAGGGCGTCCATCTCTCCGTCGTCGGTCTCGTGATCGTAGCCCAGAAGATGGAGCAGCCCGTGCAGGAGGAGCTTCTCCATGGCGGAACGGAAGGGAACGCGTCCACGCCTCGCCTGCCGGCGCGCTTCGGGGGCCGAGATCACGAGATCGCCGAGGAAGCCCCCGGCGGAAGGGCCCGCCGGAAAGGAAAGCACGTCCGTCGTCCGGTCCTTGCGGCGGTATCGGCGGTTCAGCGCGCGCATCCGCGCGTCGCCGCAGACGACGACCGACAGTTCCTGCGCGCGGCCGCCGGACAGGCGCAAGGCCCGGTTCAGGAACCGGCGCGCGCGAACGGCCGGGTAACCGGGCGCGCGAACGGTCGCGCGGAAGTCGACGGTCATTTGGCGGTCAGGCGGGTGCTTCCCGTCGAACGCCGCGGCCGGGCGGTCTCCCCCGTCTCCCGATTGAAATCGAAACCGGGATAGTCGATCCGGTGATGGAACATCGTCGTGACCGTTCGGATCAGGGCGTCGTTGATCGCCGAGAGGTCCCGGATGGTGAGGTCGCATTCGTCGAACTGGCCGTCGCGGAGGCAGTCGTTCGAGATCGCGCGAACCATCGCGGCGATCTTGGCCGGCGTCGGTTCCGCGATGGTCCGCGAAGCCGCCTCGACGGCGTCGGCGATCATGAGGATGCCGTTCACCCGGTTCGACGGCTTCGGACCCGGATACCGGTAGTCCGACTCCAGGACCGAGGGCGATCCCGGCTCCACCTTCGAAAGGGCCTTCTGGTAGAAGTACCGGATCAGTTTCGTTCCGTGGTGTTCGCGGATCCCGGAGAGGATCGGGTCCGGAAGGCGCGACTTCCGCGCGAGCTCCGCTCCTTCCTTGACGTGCGACGCGATGATCAGCGCGCTCATCGAGGGCTCGAGGCGGTCGTGCCGGTTGAAGCCCCGGGGCTGGTTCTCGATGAAGTAATCGGGCATCCGGGTCTTTCCGATGTCGTGGTAGTAGGCGCAGACGCGCGCGAGCAGCGGGTTCTCTCCGACCGCTTCCGCCGCCGCTTCGGCCAGATGGCCGACCATCAGGGAGTGCTGGTAGGTCCCGGGGGCTTCGAACGCGAGCGTGCGAAGGAGCGGAAGGTTCTGATTGGACAACTCGAGCAGGCGGATGTCCGTCGTCACGTGGAACAGGTTCTCGAAAACGGGCAGGAGAAAGGCGACCAGCGCGGCGACGAAGAGACCGCCGACGACGGCGGCCGCGGCATCGGCGCCGAGGCTCCCCGCATCGGCGGTGAGAGCGTGACCGATCCCGACGGCGGCGACGTTGGCGGCCGCGACGACCCCCCCGAGCGTGAAGAGGACGCTCCGGGAGCCGAGTCTCTTGATGCCGTAGATTCCGGCGAGCGACCCGGCGAGCGCATAGAGCGCGAAGGGGAAGTTCATCCCCATCAGCACGCCGATCGAGGCGGCCTGCACCGCGGCGAAGAGCACCGCCGGCCCGGGACCGGCCGCGACGACGAGCCCGGCGAGGATCGGTCCGGCGGCGAACGGGATCGCGTACGCGTCGGAGGAAAGGGCGTCGGACGAGAAGTTCGACGCCAGCGACTGGGTCACGGCGAAACAGCCCCGAAGGATGAGCGCGAAGACGATTCCGACCGCGAGCAGCGGGAGGAGCGGCGGCGCCTGGCGGCGCGAAGCCGCGAGACGCGTCTGACTGTCGATCCAGAAGACGAAAACCGCGAGGAGCTGGAGGAGCAGGACGCCGACGAGCTTCCACCACGACTCCGGGCGCGACACCGATCCGTTGATGGCCGCCAGGATCCGGGCGGAACGCGCTCCGATGAGGTCGCCGCGCCGGACGAGGACCTCGCCGCGCGGGACCTTGATCAGCACGCTCTCGACCTGGCTCATCGCGAGCTGGCGCCGCCGGGCGGATTCCGCGGCGTTGAACGTGAGGTTCGGCCGCATCATCGAAGCGACGAACGCCGCCACCTCCCGCGCCTCGGCAGGCGACAAGCGCGCGCCCGCGAGGTCCGTCGCCACGGCCGCCTTCAGGTCCGCGCCGTATTCGACCGTCGAAAACAGGTCCAGGGTCTGGCGCTCGCCCCCTCCGTTCGAATCGCGGACCAGCACGCCCCGCTCGCGGTGCTGGAGGAGGAGCTCCTTGTTGTCCACGACGCCCGACCGGTAGAGCCGCGTTTCCGTCGCGATCAGCCGCGCCTCGACGTCGGAGGAGAAATGGCGGCGCGCCAGCGCGACGAGAGCGGGGTCCGAAATCGGCGCCGGGAAAAGGTTCTGGAACGACCCGGCCGGCGCGCCGGGGCTCGTCCGCTCCGCCGTGCGCGCCGCGTCGAACGCGGATCGAAGCGCTTCCTCGAGACGCGAGGCCGCCTGGGTGTCGCGGTCGTACACCGGAAGGACTCCCGCCGCCGCTTCGTCCCGCTTGCGCTCCGTCGCCTCCGGGTCCGGGAGGATGAAGTCCCGCGGCGCGACGAAATCGCGCTCCGCGATCGTTCCGGGTTTCAGGCGTGCGGCGCGGAACGAGATCCCGGGAGAGAACGCGGCGGCGGACGTGAGCACGTAGAGCGCCATCCACAGCCCCGTCCGGCGGCGCCAGGAAGGAGCCGCGTCGGCGGACGGAAGGGAGCGGCGGAAGATCCGGGCGAAGAAGCCCGGAGAGGGAGGGCGGTCCACGTCAGCGCCCCGCCGCGGGCTCGGCCTGACGGCCGCGCTCCTCCGCGTCGTAGGCGGCGACGATGCGCTGCACGATCGGATGCCGCACCACGTCCCGCTCGTCGAACGTGACGAACCCGATCTCCGGGACGTTCGAGAGGATGCGCCGGGCTTCGCGGAGCCCCGACGCCTTTCCCTGGGGCAGATCGACCTGGGTGACGTCCCCGGTGATGACCGCCTTCGAGAAGAAGCCGATCCGGGTCAGGAACATCTTCATCTGCTCGGTCGTCGTGTTCTGCGCCTCGTCGAGGATGATGAACGCGTCGTTCAGGGTCCGCCCGCGCATGAAAGCGATCGGGGCGACCTCGATGACCCCGCGCTCCAGCATCTTCCCGGTCTTCTCGTACCCGAGGATGTCGTAGAGCGCGTCGTAGAGCGGCCGGAGATAGGGGTTGATCTTCTCGACCATGTCTCCCGGTAGGAAGCCGAGTCGCTCTCCCGCCTCGACCGCGGGGCGGCACAGGACGATCCGCTTGATCTTGCGTTCGAGGAGCGCCGCGGCGGCCATCGCGACGGCGAGGTACGTCTTGCCCGTTCCGGCCGGCCCGATCGCGAAGACGACGTCGCGCTCCGCCACCGTCTTCAGATACTGGCGCTGCTTGACGTTCCGGGGAGCGACCACCGCGCGCAGCGTCGGGCCCAGGTAGTCCTGCGAAAAGAAATCGATGAGCGAAGCGTCCGGCGCCTCTTTCAGCACCGCGATCGCGGTCAGGACGTCCGATTTCTGCAGCGCGTGGCCGCGGTGGAGGAGCTCCGAAAGCTCCGCGAGCATCCGCTGGACGACGGGGACGGCGGGACCCTCGCCCGCGACCGAGATCTCGGTGCCCCGGGCCTTGAGGCGGACGCCGAACGCGTCCTCGATCGCGCGAAGATTCTCGTCGAGCCGCCCGAACAGTGAGGAGACGCCGCTTTCGGGGACCGTGACGGTTTGCGAGCTTTCCGAGATTCTTCTCCTCCGGCGGGCACTGGCGCCCGGGGGGAAGGCTACCATCGGCGGGCCCCCCGCGCAACGCGGAAGGCCCGCCGAACCCGCTCCTCGAACGGCCCGAACTCTTTCATTTGCCGCGAGAAGGGAGCCGGCGGGCATCTGGTCGTCCTGCCGGCGAAGACGCGCCAAAAAACCGAAGGCCCGCCGAGGCGGGCCTCAGGAGCCGGAGTTCCGGGAGCCTACTTGGCGAGGCTCGCGAGGAAATGCCCCATCTCGTCGCCCGCGACGTTCTCGACGCGCCGGCGCAGCGAGTCCGACGCCTGGGCGAGAAGCTTGTGATGGCCGGCAGCGACGACCGTGCCGGATTTGTCGACGATCTTGAAGTCGAAGACGATGGTGCCGGACCCGGCGGCCTGGCCGATCCAGCCGCCCCATGCGGCGGCGGAGCTCGGCGGGCGGAATTCGGTGATTTGACCGCGAAGGGTGTAGGCGCCCGAATCCTTCGACAGTTTCACGGAGCCGCCCGAGCGATCCGCGGCGTTCTCGACGATGGCGTCCTGCATGACGCCGGGGGTTTCCTTCCAGCTCAGATCGCCCTTCTCCTTCTCCGGACGCTCGGCTTTCATCTCGAATTTTTCCACGTGGATCGTCTTCCCGGAAAGATCCGCGTTGGGCGCGACGTACTCCTGGTCGAGATACTTCCCCTTGTGCGTGTCGACGCCCAGGAACTCCTTGTCGGGACCCGGGCTGTCCTTCGATTTCGCCTGGAGCGCCGCCGGAGCGGCGAGGGCGGCGGCAGCCAGGAGCGCCATCACACCGAGTTTACGCATGCGTGTTCCTCCTTTGAGAATTCGGGACATCACGAAATTTTCGCCGAGAACTTCTTTCCCTGGAGCGTGAGAGTGAGGTTGCGGTTCTCGCCGGCGGCGAACGTCGCGTTCATCGGCAGATAACCCTTGATCGTCGGATCCGGGGTGGTCAGCCACACCTTCACCGTGACCGCTCCGGGAACGACGTGGATCGTGTCGGACACCGTGCCGCCGTCCTTCTTCCCGAAGTCGAAATTCTTCCGGTAGATGATCGAATCGTTCACGGCGACCATGAGGTAGCCCTTCGGGATCGGGCTCGAGAACGTCAGCCGGAGCATCGCCGGTCCGGCGGGCGCCGCGGGCTTCGCGGCCGCCGAGGCGGAACCGGTCGCCGTCCCCGTCTTCGGCTGGGGCTGTCCCGCCTTCGCGAGCGCCTCGCTTTTCTTCTTTTTCTCCGCCTTCTTCAGCTCGGCGCGCTTGGTCTCGGCGAGACCGCGCCGCGCCTCCTCGGAGAGCTTCTGCGCGTCCGCGTTCTGCGGGTCGATGTTCAGGGCGGCCTCCGCCTCGGTGATCGCCCCGTCCCAGTTCTTCTCTCCGAGCGCGTTCCGGCCGTTCTGAAGATGGGTCGCGACGAGAGCGGTCTTTTCCTGCTCGGCCTTCTTCGACGCCTCGTTCCGAAGCCCCTCTTCGGCCATCTGGCTGTATTGCCTCGCGCCCGCCATCGTCGGGTCCTTCTGGAGAATCCCGCGGAAGACCGCGAGGCTATCGGCATAACGACCCTTCTGGTAGAGCTCACGGCCGGAAGCGAACTGCCGCTCGAGCTCGAGGCGCGCGCTGTCGGAGGTCGTGGTCGACGCGGCCGGCTCGGTCTTCGAGATGCGGAGGCGCAGCCCGATCACGACGGCCGCGACCGCGAGCAGGGCGAGGCCGACGATCCCCCACCAGTACTTCGGATTCACGGCCGCGCGGAGGACCGACGGGGGCGCGGGGCCGGCCGTCGACGACGCCGCCGCGGGCTCGGCGGGTGCCGGGGCGGGCTCCGGCTCCGCAGCCGGAGGGGGCGGGACCGACGCCGTGTCGAGCGGGACTCGCGGCGAGGAGGGGTGCGTTTCGTCGTGGTCGGGGCGTCCGGCGCCGGTTCGGGAAACCCCGGAACCCGAAAGGGCCTCCGACTCCCCCTGCCGCGCGACGTCCTCGAGGTTTTCGAGCTTCAGGGTGGGCAGGTTCTCGGCGGACGACACCATGGTTCCGAGGTCCTGGAAGATCGCCTGCTCCTCGAAGCGCGCCTTCGCCTGGTAGAGCGCGAGCGCGAAATCCTTGCCGCGCTGGAACCGGTTCCACGGGTCCTTCGACAGCGCCTTCGACAGGATCGTGTCGAACTCTTCCGGCACGTTCTTCGTGCCGTCGGCGAGCGGCGCGTAATTCTCGTGCACGATCTTGTACGAGATCGTCGTGAGGTTCTCGCCGGAAAAGGGCTTGCGCCGCGAGAGCATCTCGTACAGGACGACGCCGAGCGAGAAGATGTCGCTCCGGCCGTCGACGGGCGCCCCCGTCACCTGCTCGGGAGACATGTAGTTCGGGGTTCCGAGGAACTGCCCGGTCGTGGTGAGATTCGACGACGCGACCTTCGCGATCCCGAAGTCCGTGATCTTCACCTTCCCGTCGGTCGTGATCATGATGTTCGCGGGTTTGATGTCGCGGTGGATGATTCCCTTCCGGTGCGCGTAGTCGAGCGCCTCCGCGACCTGGCCGATGATGTCCGCGATCTGGTCGGGGGCGAAGTTCGCCTTCTCGACGAGCAGCGCCTTGATCGTCTTCCCCTCGATGTACTCCATCGCGATGAAGGAGACGCCGCTGTCCTTGTCCTCCCCGACGTCGTAGATGGTGACGATGTTCGGATGGGAGAGGATCCCGGCGGTCTGCGCTTCGCGCATGAACCGCTCCCGGAACTCGCGCGATTCCGAATCGTCCTCGTCCCCCGCCGAGGCCCGGATCGTCTTGATCGCGACGAGCCGCCCGATCGAGGGGTCCTTGGCGAGGTAGACGACGCCCATCGCTCCCTTGCCGAGTTCGCTCAGGATCTCGAAACGGCCGAGGCGGGAAAGCTTCGGGATGTTGTCGACGCGGTCGCTCATTCGTTTTTTCCGGTGTGGTCCCTAACGGATCGAGGAATTCTAAGAGGGGGGGGACCGGGTGTCAACGCCGGCCGCCCGGAGATCGAAGGGGATCTGCGGCGCTCGATTGCTTCGGCGGGCGTCAGGAGAGCCGCGCCGGCCGCGGCCGCGCGGCGGCCGCACGCCCGCGCGATTCCGCGCGCTCGAACGCGAGCGCCGCGATCCGGTCGAGGAGATCGCCGAGGGGAATTCCCGCCTCTCCCCAGAGCTTCGGAAACATCGAGATCGACGTGAAGCCGGGAAGGGTGTTGACTTCGTTCAACAGGACGCGCCCGCTGCCCTTGTCGACGAAGAAGTCCACGCGCGCGAAGCCCGAGCATCCCGCGATCGCGAAGGCGCGGAGCGCGATCGCGCGAACCTCTTCGGCGATCTCCGGCGGGAGCGGAGCGGGAACGAGGAGGCGCGCCCCGCCCGAGATGTACTTGTCCTCGTAATCGTAGAACTCGCGTCCGGGAACGATCTCGCCGCAGCCCGACGCCTCCGGCGCGTCGTTGCCGAGGACCGCGCACTCGATCTCGCGCGCGTCGATCCCCTCCTCCACGAGGACCGTGCGGTCGTACGCGAGGGCGGCCGCGACCGCCGGCGCGAGCTCCTCCCAGCCCTTGACCTTCGTGACGCCGAGGGAGGAGCCTCCCGACGAGGGCTTGACGAACAGCGGCAGCGGCAGCCGGGCGGCGACCCGGTCCGCAACCGACGCCGCCCCGGTTTCCCAGGCGGCCGCATCCACCGCGACCGAGCGTGCGACCGGGAGGCCCGCTTCGCGCATCCGCGCCTTGAACGCCGCCTTGTTCATCCCGAGCGCCGAACCGGCGACGTCCGATCCGGCGTACGGAATTCCGAGCGTCTCGAAGAATCCCTGGAGCGTGCCGTCTTCGCCGGTCTCCCCGTGGACGATCGGGAACGCGAGGTCGATCCCGTCGAATCGCCCCGCCGGGAGCCGCACGGACGCCGGTCCCGCCGCCTCGAACCCTCGGGCGAGGATCGCGCGCGAATCGGCGTCGCCCCGGAAGTGCCCGGAAGGATCGATCGCGACCGGAACGGTCTCGTACCGGTCGCCGGGGAAGCCCGACACGATCGTGCGGGCGGACACGACCGACACCTCCCGCTCGACCGACGCGCCGCCGAAGACGACGGCGACGCGCGTCCTCACCATTCGACGACGCGGACCGACCGGACCGGGCGGGCCCGCTCGAGCGCGGCGACGGCGTCGGGCGGAGGCGGCGTGTCGACCGACAGGACGGAAACCGCCCCCTCCCCCCCTTCCCGTCGCGACAGCGCGAACTCGGCGATGTTGATCCCGGCGCCGCCGAGGATCGTGCCGATCAGGCCGACGACGCCCGGGACGTCGTCGTTCTCGACGTAGATCGCCACCCCGCGCGGCCGGAACTCGATCGGGCGGCCGTCGATCGAAACGATCCGGGCGTCGCCCCGCCCGAAGATGGTCCCCTCCACGGAGCGGCGGCGGCCGTCGATCGATGCGGTCACCCGGAGGAGGTTCGCGTAGTCGCCCTTCTCCTCGTGCGACGTCTCCGCGATCGCGATCCCGCGGTCGCGCGCCGCCGACAGGGCATTCACGAGATTCACCGTCTCCGGCGACGCCCCGGAGAGCGCGCCCTTGACCGCCGCGAGCGCCGCCGGGCGGAGGAATTCCGCCGGGAGATTCCATGCGTCGACGGCGATCTCGCGAACGAGGCCGTCCGCGATTCCGCGCACGAACCGGGCCGCCCGCTCGGCGAGGTCCATCCACGCCGCGGCGCCACCCGGATCCGACAGCTTCCGGAACGGCAGGTTCACGGCCGGGACGTAGGCGGCGCCGGCCAGCGCCTCCCGCACCGCGTCCACCGTCTGGGCGGCGACGCGCTCCTGCGCCTCCTGCGTCGACGCGCCGAGATGCGGGGTGGCGACGACGTTGGCCCGGCGGAAGATCGGATGCGCCGGATCGGGAGGCTCCGGGTCGAACACGTCGAGCGCCGCTCCACCGAGACTCCCGGACGCGAGCGCGGCGTCGACCGCGTCGAGGTCGACCAGGCTTCCGCGCGCGACGTTGACGAGGAACGCTCCGGGCTTCATGGCGGAGAGCGCGCGGGCGTCGATCATCTTCCTCGCCGAGTCGGTCGCGGTCGCGTGAAGGGTCACGACGTCGGCGCGCGCGAGGAGAGCGTCGAGCGCAACGAGCTCGACCCCGATCTCGCGCGCCTTCTCCGGCGGCAGGAACGGGTCGTAACCCACGACGGACGCGCCGAACGCCTGCGCCCGGCTGGCGACCCGCGACCCCACCTGCCCGAGTCCGACGATTCCCACGACTTTCCCTTCGAGTTCCACCCCCACGAACGCGGTGCGGTCCCACTTCCCCGCCGCGAGCGACGCGGCGGCCGGGACGACCCGCCGCAGCAGGGCGAAAAGGAGCGCGAACGTGTGCTCGACGGCGGACACGACGTTCCCCGTCGGGGAATTGATGACGAGCACGCCTCGGCGCGTCGCGGCCGGCATGTCGACGTTGTCGACGCCCACTCCCGCCCGCCCGACGATCGCCAGGCGCGGCGCCGCCGCGAGGAGCTCCGCGTCGACCTTCGTTCCGCTCCGCACCAGCAGCACTTCCGCGTCCGCGAGCGCCGCCAGCAGCCGGTCGCGCGGCCAGCCGACCGCGTCGACGATCTCATGGCCGTCGCCGCGGAGCCGATCGATTCCCGAGGGGGAGATCTTTTCCGCGACGACGATCCGGCTCAAGCGCGGCTGTCCGGCATCGCGGCGTCGATCGCGGAGAGGAGGTTCGAGAGCGAGTCCGGGTCGATGTCTCCCATGTGGCTGATCCGGAAGGTCTCGCTCTTCAGCTTCCCGTACCCTCCTCCGATCGTCCAGCCCGCCGACGACAGGTTGTTCTTGAGCTTCTCGGCGGAGACGCCCTCGGGCGGCCGCAGGCACGACACGGTCGGCGAACGGTCCTCGGCGCGCGCGGCGAAGAACGTGCAACCGGTCTTGCCGGCCCACTCGGCGACCATTCCCTGCAGCGACCGGTGCCGCTCGAACCGCCAGGCCATCGTCTCGCGTTCGAGGTAATCGAGCTGGACGTCGAGCGCGTAGAGATGCGGAATCGACGGCGTCGTCGGGGTGTGATGCTTCTTCGAGAACTCCTCGTATTCGGAGAAACGGAAGTAGTGGGAGCGGATCCCGGCGCCGCGGGAACGCTCGAGGAGGCGCTTCGAGACGGCGCCGACGGCGAGCCCGGGAGGGAGCGCGAGCGCCTTCTGCGAGCCGGCCAGGACGAGATCGATTCCCCACGCGT
>DASTIQ010000164.1 GCA_035717485.1 Thermoanaerobaculia bacterium
ATCCGGTCGAGATCGTCGCGCGTCACGGCGCTTCCATCCGCATTCCGATAACGGAATCCGCCCTTCGGAGTTCCGAGCCGGCGGATCCCCTTTTCCCGGAGCCTCTCGATGCGTGTCATCGGCGGCGGGGCTTCTTCCAGGTCCCGCGCGGGGCGCGTTCGAATTCCCGGACGACCAGATCCGGGCCCGGGAGCGTCCGCGCGAACGAGCGGCCGCCGAGAGAATCGTCCGTCGTCGGCCGGCGGAACGCGCGGATCTTCTCGACGGCGAGGTGCGCCTCCTCGACGCGCGGAGCGCCCGATCGGCGCCGAAACCGGATGAAGAGCTCGGGCCCGCCGCCGAGGACCACCTCGGCCGCGGAACGGCGGAGCACCGGGAGCCGCAGGAGCGAATTCCACGCACGAGCGGCCCGCACGGGGTCCGGGCATCCGATCGTGAGACCGTGGAATCCAAGCGGCGGCGCGGAACGCTTCATGCCGTTAATCCGCCAAAGAGCTCCGTCCGGTGGCGCCACGCCTCTCCCAGATCATCGAATACGCGCTCAGCGGAGGCGAGCAGGCGCTCGTCCGACCCCCCCGATCGGAGAGCGAGGCAGGGAAGCCCGAGCTGGTGCGCCGCGCCGACGTCGAACGGGGTGTCGCCGACCGCGACCGTCCGGCGGCGCGGCAGCCCGTAGCGCTCGATCGAAACCGCGAAAACGTCCTCGAAGGGCTTCGCCTTGCGGACGTCGTCGGCGCTCGTGAAACCGGTGATCGCCCGGGCGAGCCCGAGCTTCGCGAGCGAACGCTCGACGACGCTCCTTTCCGCCGACGTTGCGAGGACGACGGCGACGCCCGCGCGGCGCATCGCCCGGACGGCGGCGGCCGCGCCCCGGATCGGCCGGACCTTCGGGAGGAGTTTCAGGTACCGCCGGGTCTGCTCGGCGCCCATCGCCTCGCCGAGGAAATGCCGCTCCGCGGGGGTCACGACGTCGCGCAGGATCTCGCTGCCCCCTTTTCCGATCTGGGAGCGGATCCGCGCGGGCGGAACGCGAGGGCCGAACGCCGCCAGCGCTCCCGACCAGGCGCGGGCGTGCGCCCCGTTGGAGTCGAGCAGGCATCCGTCGAGATCGAGGAGCACGGCGGAGAACGGAGGATTCCAGGCGGCGGTCACCGGAAGGCGGCAATGCAGGAAGCATTCCTCCCGTGGCACGGCACGTGCACGGCCTATTACGGGAGGTCCCTGCGCGCGGTTCCCGGATCGTGTCGCGCCCGGGCCCGAAGGAGGTTTCCATGCGGAGCAAGGCCGCGATCGGCAATCACCCCATCCACCCCGCGCTGGTCTCTCTCCCCATCGGCGCGTTCTTCCTCGCTTTCCTGGGGGACGTCGTGCACGCCGTCAGCGGATCCGAGTTCTGGTACATGCTCTCGTACGCGTGCATCGGCATCGGCGTGCTCGTCGCGCTCGCCGCGGCGGTTTTCGGCTTCATCGACTATTTCGGCGTCCGGATGAGCCGGCAGGCCGGACGGCTCGCGACGATCCACATGCTCCTGAACCTCACGGTCGTCGCGCTCTACGTCGTCACGTTCTTCCTTCGGAGGAACGGCGGCGCCCTGAATACTTCCCGGTGGCCGATCGCCTTCGTGATCGAGCTCGTCGCCTTCGCCACTCTCGGCGTGTCGGGCTGGATCGGGGGAAACCTCTCCTACGAGCACAAGGTCGGCGTCATCGAGTGGACCGACCCCGAAGCCAACGAGATCGGCGAGAAGGAGACGCGGGCTACGCGCGCCTCCTGATTCGTCGTTCCGAAAGACGATGAAGAAAAGCCGTCCCGGCTCGCGACGGCGAGGAGTCTCCTCGCCGACCGGTCCTCCCCGACGCGGGGCGCGTCTTCGTGCCGTGCCGGCGGGCGCTTCGTGAAGGGCGCTCGCAACGTTCGACGATCGTCGTAATCTCGTCGCCGCGCGTGAACCGAACGATAGGAACGTGCACCCTCGCCGCGGCGGCGCTCGTCTCTCGAGCACCGGTACGCGCGGCCGCTCCCGTGCCCTCTTCGGCGGCGGCCGGGATCGTGGTCGCGGCCGACGGGAACCCCGTCGGCGGCGCCCGCGTCACCGCCTCGACGTCCGCGGCGAGCGCACGGACGTCGACCCGGCCGGACGGTTTCTTCCGCGTGGCGGTCGCCGGGACTCCGCCGGTCCGCCTCCGGATCGACGCACCCGGCTACGCCGCCGCGCAGCAGACCCTGGAAGCGGCCGAATCCTCCGGTCTCCGGATCGCCCTCTCCTCCGCCGCCCTCGCCGAGGAGGTCACGGTGACCGCGTCGCGGACGCCGCGGACGCTCGCGGAAACGGCCGCTCCGACGACCGTCCTGCCCCGGGAGGACCTCCGGTCGGCGGCCGCGCCCGTGATCGACGACGTCCTCCGCCGGGTTCCCGGCTTCTCGCTTTTTCGCCGGACGGGCAGCCGCACGGCGAATCCGACCTCGCAGGGGGTCTCGCTCCGCGGGCTCGGGGCCTCCGGGACGAGCCGCGCCCTCGTCCTCGCCGACGACGTTCCCGTGAACGATCCGTTCGGCGGCTGGGTCTACTGGGGCCGGGTTCCGGAAATCGCGCTCGACCGCGCGGAAGTCGTCGAGGGGGGCGCCTCCGACCTCTGGGGAAGCGCCGCGCTCGGCGGCGTCGTGCGTCTCGTCCGCCGGGACGACGCGACGCCCGGAGTCGACGCCGAAACCTGGGGAGGGTCCGAGTCGTCGGGGGACGGGGCCCTGCGGATCGCCGGCGCGGCCGGCCCGGTCCGTCTTTCGGCCGACGGCGAGCTCTTCGCGACCGGGGGCTACGTCCCGGTCGCCCCGGAGGACCGCGGGCCCGTCGACGTTCGCGCCGGCTCGCGCCATCGAACGCTCGAGGGGACGGCCTCCACGATCGTCGGCGAATCGTCGCTGTTCGTCCGGGGATCGCGCTACCTCGAGGAGCGCGGGAACGGCACGCTCCTCCAGCGGAACGACACGCAGATCACCGAATGGAGCGGGGGCTTCGACGGCGCCGCGGTCGGAGGCGCCCTGGGACTGCGCGCCTACCGATCCGACGAGATCTTCCATCAGTCGTTTTCCGCGATCGCCCCCGACCGAACCTCGGAAACCCTCACGTCGCGGCAGCGCGTGCCGTCGTCGGCGACGGGAGGTTCGGCGCAGTGGTCGCGGGCGCTCGGGACGATCCACGAGCTGTCGGCCGGCGCCGACTTCCGCCGCGTGGAGGGGACGTCGGAGGACACCGCGTACCTCCCCTCCGGGCCGTCGCTCCGCCCGTCCGGAGGGACCCAGGACGCCGCGGCCGGGTGGATCGAGGACGTCGCGTCGCTCTCCCCCGCGCTCACCGTGTCCGGATCGCTCCGCTACGACGCCTGGAGGAATTCTTCCGGGAGAACGTTCGCGGCGGGCGCTCCGATCGCCTTGCCGGACCGGTCCGCCGATTCGTGGAGCCCCCGCCTCTCCGCGGTCTGGGCGGCGACCCGCACGGTTTCCCTCACGGCCTCGGCCTATCGCGCGTTCCGCGCGCCCACGCTGAACGAACTGTATCGCCCGTTCCGCCTGGGGAACGTCCAGACGCTGGCCAACGCCGATCTCTCGCCGGAGACGGTCACGGGCGCGGAGACGGGCGTGCGATGGCAGACCGGGGACGGGCGCGTCTTCGCGCGCGCCGCCCTCTTCTGGATGGACCTCCACGACGCCGTCGGGAACGTCACGCTTTCGACGACGCCGTCCCTCATCACGCGGCAGCGCGAGAACATCGGACGGATCCGCGATCGGGGCGCGGAGCTCGCCGTCGATGCACGGCTCTCGCCGGAGTGGACCGCGGCGGCGGGCTACCTGCTCGCCGACTCGCGCGTCGTCGCGGCGCCGCGGAACCCGTCCCTCGTCGGGAATCGCGTCCCGCAGGTGCCGCGCGATCAGGCGACGATGGAGATCCGGTTCTCGCGCCCCTCGCTCGCGACGATCGCGGTCCAGGGCCGCTGGTCCGGGCCGCAGTTCGACGACGACGCGAACGCTTTCCCGCTCGGCAGCTTCTTCACGCTCGACGCGCTCGTCTCGAAGGCCCTCCCCGCGGGGTTCGAAGTCTTCGGCGCGGTCGAAAACGCGACGAACCGGCGGAACGAAGCCGGGCGCACGCCGGTCGTGACGCTCGCTCCGCCGCGAATCTTCCGGGCGGGCATTCGCTGGCGGGTCTGAGAAACCGCCGCCCCGTCCTGTCGTACGATCGCCCCGATTGCCACGCAACGGAAGTTTTCGGACCGCACTTCTCGGCGTCCTCGCGGTCGCGGCCGCCGTTCGCTTCGCGCACCTCGCGGGGACGACCTTCTGGATCGACGAGGTCTTCGAGTCCTCGCTCATCCATGCGCCGGCGGGCGGGTTCTGGGCGGCGCTCCGGCTCGACGCCGTGCACCCTCCGCTCGATTACCTCGTCGGCCGGGGGGTGGCGCGGCTCGGCCTTCCCGATCCCTGGGGACGCTCCGCGAGCGTCTTCTGGGGCGTGGCCTCGATCGCGGCGCTCGGGGCGCTCGTGCGCCGGAGAGGCGGACCGCGCGCCGCGCTCCTGACCGCGGCGCTCCTCGCCGCGGCGCCCTTCCACGTGCGCTACTCGCAGGAGCTCCGCCCGTACGCACTCGGAACGTTCCTGACGTGCCTGTCTCTCCTGCTCCTCGACCGCGCTCTCGAACGGCCGACGGCGGCCCGCGGCGCGGCGCTGTTCGCGTCGCTCCTCGCGACCGCCTACGCGCTGTACCTCGCCGGGCTCTCCGCGGCGATCGGAGGGGCCGCGATGGTCGCGACGGATGCGTTCTCGCCCGACTCGGGCCGGCGAGCCGCCGCGCGCCGGCTCGCCCGGCTGTCGATCCCGGGAGCCGCGGCGCTCGCGATCCTCTATGCCCCCTGGTGGCCCGCGGTGCGGGTGGCTTCGGAACGGATCTCGCGCCGTTCCGGACCCGCCGTCGACTTCCGCCGCCTCCGCCTGATGCTCGCGTTCTTCACCGTCAGCCCGAAGCAGGAAGGGTGGGCGTTCGGACCGAAACTCCTCTACCTCGTCGCGTTCGCGGCCGCGATCGCGCTCCTCGCCGCGGGAACCGCCGTCGCTCTCCGCCGCCCCGCGCTGCGATTCCTCCCCGTCTGGGGATTCCTCGGAATCGGAGCGGTCGAGGCGCTGCGAGCGCTGTCGCCCAGCTTCGGCGCGTTCCGGTACGCCCTCCCCTCCGGAATCGCGCTCGCCGCGATCGCCGCGGTGGCGATCGACGCGCTCCTGGCGACATCGCCTCCTTCCGGCGCGGCCGCGCTCGCGTTCACCCTGGGGTTCCAGTCTTGGGCGCTCGCCGATTACTACCGCGAGGGACGGTACGACTGGAGCCGCGAGCTCGCCTTCCTCCGGGCGAGGCCGGAGAACGAGACCATCTTCACCTCGGCCCACAACCCCCAGTACTGCCTCGCCTACTATCTCTGCGGGCCGCAATGGCTGACGGACGGGCATCGCTGCGGGCGCCCGCTCGTCAACCTCGAAGGCGACACGCGCCCGCTCGACGCGATGAAGGGCGCCGGACGGCCGTTCTCGCTCGTGCTCGACGGAATGCCGGCCTCGGCCGCTCCGCGGGCGTGGGCGCGCGGCTATCCGATCTTCGAGTTTCCGGAAGCCGAGGGGACCGTCGTCGCGATCGTCTCCCCCCGGGAAGCGCGATGATCCGACCGCCGTTCCCCTCGCTCCTGATGCGGGGAATTTCGCGAGCGTGGCCTTCGCCTCCCGCCGCGCGCGTCGAGCCGCTCACCGGGCTCGCCGACTCCGAGTGGCGGAGACTCGCGGAGTCGTTCCCGCTCCTCGGTCCGGATCCCGGCAGAGACGCCGCGCGCTCCCGCCGGACGTTCACGCTGGTCGCCTGGAACGAGCTTTCGCGGCGCCGTCCCCGTCCCGAATGGAACCCCGCCCCTCCTTCCTCCGAACCGCAGGTCCTCGTGACCGCGCACATCGGGAACCTTCGCCTCCTCCGCTACTTCCTTCGCGTCGAGGGAATTCCGGTCGCGACGATCGTCGACGAGACCCACCCGACGAGCGGATCCACCGGGAAATGGAACGAGTGGATCGACCGGCGATTTCCGATCGCGTTTCCGCATACGTTCCCGTCGGATCAGCCGCATCGCCTGCGCGCCGCGCTCCGCCGCGGGTCTCTCCTCGCGGCGATCGACCGCATTCACCGCCCTCCTCCGGGGGGCCGCGACCGTTCGGCCCGGGTTCCTTTCCTCGGAGGCGCGATCGCGATCGAGCTCGGCGCACTGCGGCTGGCGCGGCTGGCGGGCGTGGCCGCGCGTCCGATCTTCGTCACGGCCCCCGCCGCGCGCCTCACGATCACGGTCGGCGCGCCGCTCCCGCAAAGCGAAGCGGAGGCCGTCCGCGAGTTCGGCGCGATCTTCGACCGGGTCTCGCGAGAATCGCCGGGAGATTTCGACGGGTATACGCATCGGTATCTGGCCGGCGCCGGGTGAGCCGTCGCGGCCGTTCATGGGGAGATGCCGTCCCGTCACGATTTCGGGGCGGTCAGGTGGCGGGCGCGTCCCGCTCGCGCGCGTCCGCGCCTCGCAGACCCACGGAGCGAGCTCGGCTTTTCCGCCCGGCCCGGCCGCCGTTTCCTCCGGACCCGGCCAGCGGTTCGGCCGCGTGACGCCCAAACGCGGGCGGATTTGCGCCGGGCGGGGCTTTCTGCCATGATCCCGCGACAGGAAAAAGCGACATGGAAATTTCGATTCGTGAGGATGGACGCGTCCGGATCGTGTCGGTGGCGGGCGATCTCGTGATCGGCGAATCCGAGGCGTCGTTCAAGCGCGCGGTGACCCGGCTCATCGACGAGGGCCACGTCGACCTGCTGCTCGATCTCGGGAAGGTCGGGATGGTCGACTCGACGGGACTGGGGGCGCTCGTGCGCACGCTGACGACCGCCCAGAAGGAAGGGGGCCAGGCGAAGCTCCTCTCCCCCCCGCCCAATCTCAAGAAGCTCCTCGAGATGACCCAGCTCGACTCCGTCTTCGACATTCACCAGGACCTGGAGGAAGCGGTCGCGAGCTTCTGACGAGGGACCAGGACCATGTCGGAAGAGCCGGACAGCACCGAACCTGAAGGAGGCGGCGAGGGCGCATTCGCGGCGGCGCTCGCCGAGCTCCTCGCGTGCGAGACGCTCGCGCAGACCGTCGGGTGGGCCGCCCGCTGGCTGCGGGCGATCCCCGAAGCCGACGCGGCGCTCGTCTGGACCCCCGATCCGGTTCATCCGGTCTTCACCTGCACCGGCGCGTCGGGCGAAGGGCTCGGCCGCTCGCTCCGACGCTCGGTCCCGCGCGGCGATGGATTCGTCCGCCGCCTGGTCCGCGACCAGGAGTCCTTCGCGCTCTCCGCGGCGGACCTGCTCGTCACCGACGACCCCTGGATCGCTCCCCTCGCGAAGAACTTCGGGGCGTTCCTGGCGGTCCCCCTCGCGGCGGAGGGCGGAGTGGTCGGAATCGCCGCGATCTTCTTCAAGGACGAGGCGGCGGACATGGAGGCCGCGCTCGAGGCGATCGCGACGTTCGTGCCGGACGCCGCCCTCGCGATCGCACGCGGCCTCCGGCAGGACAAGAAGACCGCCGGCATGCTCCACGCGATCGAGCGCCTGACGAACCTCTACGATCTTTCGAAGGCGTTCGGGTCCACGATCGAATGGGACGAGCTGACCGCGATCACCGCGCGCAAGGCGGTCGACTTCGGCAACGGCGAGGTCGCCTCCCTCTGGATCCTCGAGGGAGACGAGGGAGAAATCTCTCTCGCCGCGACGGCCGTCAACGAGAACTACGAAGTCGAGAACGCGCCCGAGGCGGTCGGCGGATCGATCATCGCCGACGTCATCACCGCCCGCGAGGACATCGTCGAAAACGAGGTCGAAGACCCGATGCGGAACGAGAACGCGCCCTACGAGACGCGCTCGCTCCTGGCGGCGCCCCTCGTCGAGGACGACGCCCCCGTCGGGGCCCTCGTCGTGGTGAACAAGCGCGGGCGCCACCCGCGTTTCACCGACGCCGACCGGGAGCTCCTGATCGATCTCGGGCACCAGGCCGTGCGGGCGCTCCGGAACGCCCGGCGCTACCTCGCCGAGAAGAAGGTCGAGGAGCTCGATGCGCTGCTCGCCGTCAGCCGCGAGATCACCTCGACGCTCGATCTCGACCGCGTCATGGGAACCGTCGTCAACGCGACCTCGGCGCTCATCCCGTTCGATCGCTGCGCGCTCTCGATCGTCTCGCGCGGAAAACTCCGTCTCGGCGCGGTCTCGGGCGTCGCGGAGATCAATCGCTCGGACCCGTCGATCCGGCGCACCGAGGAGCTCCTCGAGTGGGTGTTCGGCGCCGGCCAGCCGGTCTCGGTCCGCCGGGAGGAAGACGGCACGATCCTGGCGGACCGGCCCGAGACGGAGGAGAAGTTCCGCGCCTTCTTCGAAGCGTCCGGAATGAACTCGTTCTACGCGGCGATCCTGCAGGACGAAGAGGGAAAGCTGGGCGTGATCGGCTTCGAAGCCGCGGAGCCGATCGACTTCGACCAGGACGCCCGGGACCTCCTGCAGATCGTCGTCAACCAGGCGACCGTCGCGCTGCGCAACGCGCAGCTCTACCAGCAGGTCCCCCTTGCCGGTTTCTGGAAGCCGCTCCTCGAGAAGCGTCGAAAGCTCGCGGCGATCCCCGGGCGGAAGAAGCGCGCCTGGGCGATCGGCGCCGCCGTCGCGGCGATCGTGCTCGTGGCCGTCCCCTGGCGCATCCGGGTGGATGGGCCGGTCCGCATCCTCCCGGCCCGCGAGGCGAGCGTCACCGCTCCGATCGCCGGGGTCGTCCGGGCGGTCGTCCATCGCGAGGGCGATCGCGTGGCGGAGGGCCAGGTCGTCGCCATCCTCCACTCCGAAGGGTTCGCGGCCGACGCGGCGCAGGCCCGGTCGGACCTCGAGATCGCCCAGAGCGAGCTCGCCCGGGCGCGGGCGGAGAACGACGCGGCCGCGACGTACCAGGCGCTGGCGCGCGTCCACGAGGCGGAGGCCCGGGACATGGCCGCGAGAAAGCAGCTCGCCGACACCGAGCTCCGGGCGCCCGTCGCCGGCGTCATCGTCACGCCGCACCTCGACGAAAAGCAGGGGGCCCTCCTCCCCGCGGGAACCTCGTTCTGCGCGATCGCCGACTCCTCCGTCATCACGGGGGAAATCGCGATCCCGGAATCGGAGACCAGCCTCCTCCGGGTCGGCGAGCGGGTCGATCTGAAGCTCAATTCCTTCCCGACGCGCACGTTCCACGGGACCGTCGAACGGCTCGGCGCGGCGGTCCACGCGGAGGGAGAAGAGCGGTTCCTGCTCGTCGAGGCGCGATTCGACAATCCGGACAGCGCGATCCGCCCGGGCATGCTCGGGAAGGGAAAGGTGGCCACCGAACGCCATAGCCTCGGCTTCGCGGTCTTCCGCAAGCCCGCCCGCTACGTGTGGGCGCGGCTCTGGCCGCTCTTCCCGTGAGTCTCGCCTCCCGGGCATCCGCTCTCGCCTCCGCCTCCCCGACCGGAAAGGTCGCCGAAGCGCTCGCCGCGCAGCACGCGAGCGGGGCCGACCAGCCGCGCCTGCGCCCCGAGCTCACGATCCGACGCCTCGTCCACGCCGGCGAGGTCAGCTGGGGCGTGAAGAACCCGGAGACCCTCAAGGTCTTCAATTTCGACGAGGGGGAGTGGGCGCTCATCTCTCTCTTCGACGGCACCCGCACCCGAAGCGAGATCCAGGCCGATTACAACGCCGCCCATCCGGGCGGGGGCATCCCGCTCGCGACCGTCCTCGACTTCGAGGAGACGCTCCGCAAGATGGAGCTCCTCGAGCAGAAAGGCGCCGAGCGCAACCTCGCGCTCCTGGAGAAGCTCCGGACGGCCCGCCAGCGGAAGGCCGAGGAGAAGGAGGAAGGGTTCAACATCTTCCTCATCCCCTTCCACGTCATGGACCCGAACGAGCTGCTCAACAAGACGGTCCGCTGGGTCCGCTGGCTCTGGAGCCCCCCCGTCGTGACCGCGGGGATCGCGATCTTCCTGCTCACCGCGAGCGTCTTCGTCGCGCGGTTCTCGACGATCTGGACCCAGACGCTCGAGCTGTACCACTTCCTGGGGAAGCCGTTCTGGGATTTCGTGCAGTTTTTCGTGATCATGACCGCGATCGGCGCGGTGCACGAGTTCGGCCACGCCTTCGCGATCAAGATCTACGGCGGCGACGTCCACGACATCGGGTTCGCCCTCTTCTACATGACTCCGGCGTACTACTGCGATTCGACCGACGCCTATCTCTTCACGAACCGGTGGCACCGGCTGTGGGTGGCGCTCGGCGGGATCTACGTCGAGTGCTACATCTGCGCGATCGCGACCGGGCTGTGGGTCGTCTCGTATCCCGACACGCTCGTCCACGAGCTCGCCTACAAGACGATGCTGTACACGGGCGTGTCGACCGTTTTCTTCAACATCAACCCGATGGTCAAGACCGACGGTTACCACGTGCTGTCGAGCTTCCTCGATCTCCCGCAGCTCCGCGAGGAGTCGTTCCAGTACGTCGGGGCGCTCATCCAGCACTACCTGCTGCGCCTCCCGGTCGAGGTCCCCGTGCTCTCGCGGCGCAAGCGCCGGATCTACCTGATCTACGCCCCGCTCGCGCTCGCCTACACGGCGATGATCATGTGGCTGATCGGCCAGCTCTTCTACAACCTGTACGGGCATCTTTCAGCCGAACTCGCCGGAGTCCTGGCGACGGTCACGTTCGTCTGGGTGTTCCGCAAGCGCGCCCGGGTCTTCACCCACACCCTCCGGATGTTCTATCTCGACAAGAAGGAGTACCTCGTGTCGCCGAAAATCCGCCGACGCCTCCTCGCCGCGGCCGCCCTCCTCCTCATCCTCCTCGCGCTCCCGATCTTCCGCGAGCCGGTCACGGCGGACGTGACGCTCGCGCCCGCCCGCCTCGCGCGCATCGAAGCGCCGCAGGCGGGATTCGTCTCTCGCGTCCTCGCGCGGGAGAACGATCCGGTCCGCCCCGGGCAGCCGATCTTCGGCATGACGAGCCCGGAGGTCCAGGTCGCCGTCGCTTCGGCGTCGTCGCGCGCGGAGGCCTATTCGGGAGCCGAGGCGGTCGGGAGAGCGGAAGGCGATACGCATGCGGCGTTCGTCGCCGGGGAGAAGGCGCGCGCCGCCGAGGCGTCGTTGACCGCCGCGGAAGGACGCGCGCGGCTCCTCACGGTCACGAGCCCGGAGCGCGGCAGGATCCTGACTCCGCGGATCCAGGACCTCGAAGGGCGTTTCGTCGAAAAAGGGACGCTCCTGGCCGAGGTCGGGAGCCTGCAGGCGCTGTCGGCCTCGATCCCCGTGTCGGAGCGGCTGATCGGCGACGTCGCGCCGGGACAGGCCGTCTCGCTGCATCTGCCCTCCCGGCCGTATTCCACCGTCCGGGGAGAGATCGTTTCGGTCGCCCCGGCCGCCGCGTCCTACGGATCGCCCGCCGCCGTCCGCGCTTCGCTTCTTCCTTCCGACGTCCCCGACCGGTTCATCGCCATCGCGCGATTCCCGAACTCGGGGGGCGATCTCATCCCGGGGATGGCCGGCGAGGCGCGGATCTACACGCGGCGCCGCTCCTATCTCGGGCGAGCCGGCCGCGTCGTCTGGCACTGGATGAGAACCGTCGTCTGGTAAAAACGAGAGCGCCCCGGCTTTCGCCGGGGCGCCCGAGGTCGAGGAGCGAAGCCGCGCTTCGTTTTTCGCGTTAGACCGACTTCCCGGAAAGCGACTTGCCGGACAGCGACTTGCCCGACAGGGACTTCCCGGAGAGACTCTTGCCCGACAGCGACTTCCCGGAGAGACTCTTCCCGGAGAGCGACTTGCCGGAAAGCGATTTGCCCGACAGGCTCTTGCCCGAAAGGCTCTTGCCCGAAAGCGACTTCCCGGAAAGCGACTTCCCGGAGAGGCTCTTCCCGGAGAGCGACTTCCCGGAAAGCGATTTACCCGAAAGCGACTTGCCGGAAAGGCTCTTGCCCGAAAGCGACTTCCCGGAAAGGCTCTTGCCCGAAAGCGACTTTCCGGAAAGCGACTTCCCGGAGAGCTCTTCGGCCGAGGGAGCCGTCACCGACGGGTTGTTGCCGAGGCTGCCGACGCGGATCTCGCCCATTTCCTTGCCCGTGCCTTCCTTGATCTTCGCCTTCTGTTCGTCCGTGAGCTGGATTCTGACTTCGTTCGCCATTTCGTCCTCCTCTTTGCGCCCCTGATATCGCAACCCGAGGGCCAGGATGGAGGCCGCGATAAGTAGCTCCAACCAGACGACTTGTAAAGTCATACCCGCACCCATGGTGACTTTTTCACATGTCAAATTTTCCCGTTAGCGTGAGATTTTCACTCAGCCCCGAGGAGAGAGCATGGAGGCGCGATGAGACGTGGTGGAAGGCGCGTTGGGAGTGGCCGCCGGCGGCCGAGGCGTACCAAAGCGTACGTTGACGCCGGCGGTGGGCGCTCCGGACTCGCATAACCGTGCGTCCCACCGCGCCGGATCTTTTACAGGCCGTGTTTGCGGCACAGATACCGGATCTGGTTCATGTCGATGCCGATCTCCCGCGCCGCTTTCGCCTTGACTCCGCCGGAGCGCTCCAGCGCCGCCGCCACGAGATCGCGCTCGTAGCGCGCGACGGCCTCCGGGAGGGACTCCCCGGGACGGATCGTCTCGGCCGGTGAAAGGCGTTCGGTCCGCCGGCCGAACGCGGCCGGAAGGTCCTCGGGCGTGATCTCCTCCGCCTCGACCATCAGGGTCAGCATCTCGACGAGATGCTCGAGCTCCCGCACGTTCCCGGGCCACGCGTAGGCGGAGAGGCATTCGAGAGCCGAGGGCGAGAAGCGCCGGGGCGGCCGCCGGTGGTGCTTTCCCCATTTCTCGCGGAAGTGGTCGAGGAGAAGGGGAATGTCCCCCCGGCGCTCCCGGAGCGGCGGAATCCGGAGCGCCACCGTGTTCAGGCGATAATAGAGGTCTTCGCGGAACTCCCCGGCAGCCACTTTCTTCTCGAGGTCCTCGTTCGTCGCGACGAGCAGCCGGATGTCGACGGAAATGGTGCGGCTGCCGCCGACGCGTTCGAACTGACGCGTCTCGAGGACGCGCAAGAGCTTCGCCTGGACGGCCGAAGAGAGGGTCGCGGCCTCGTCCAGGAAGAGCGTTCCGCGGTGGGCCAGCTCGAACTTCCCGGACCGCGAGGAAACCGCTCCCGTGAACGCTCCTTTCTCGTGGCCGAACAGCTCCGATTCGGCGAGAGTTTCCGGGAGCGCGGAACTGTTGACCGCGACGAAAGGAGCGGCCGCGCGCGGGCTTCCGCGATGGAGCGCCTGCGCGACGAGCTCCTTTCCCGTCCCGCTCTCCCCCGCGATCAGGACGGTCGCGTCCGAGGGGGCGACCTTCTCGATCGCGCGAAACAGCGAGCGCATCGGCGCGCTCGACCCGACGATCGTCCCGAAGGTTCGCCGCTCCGCCATCTCCTCGCGGAGCGCGCGATTCTCCGCGACGAGCCGCCGCCGCTCGAGGGCGCGGCCGAGGACGAGGCCGAGCTCGGCGGGATTGAACGGCTTGCGGAAGAAGTCGTACGCGCCGAGCTCGATCGCCTTCAGCGCGAAGGAGCGCTCCTTCTCCCCCGTCATCACGACGACGGGGAGATCGGGCCTCCGCTCGCGGATCGCGCGGAGCAGATTGAGCCCTTCCTGCGGCTCCCGGGAAGGAGGAAGGCGCAGGTCGATCAGGAAGAGATCGGGATCCTCCCCGAGGAGGGCGAGCCCCGCGGTCGCGTCCTCGGCCGCCGAAACGTCCCACGCGCTCTTGAGCGCCCACCGGAGCTGATCGAGGAGCCCGCGGTCGTCCTCGACGATCGCGACGCGGCCGGAGCTCACGAGCCGGACGTCTCCGACTCGGCCGGCAGCGCGATCCGAACGATCGTCCCGGTTCCCGGGCGGCTCTGGATCGTGAGCGACCCCCCGTGGAAACGGACGATGTTGCGGGCGGTGTAGAGGCCGAGCCCCACGCCGTTGGCCTTCGTCGTCTGGAAGGGCTGGAAGAGGCGGCTCCGCTGGAATTCGCGCGTCATCCCCGGACCGTCGTCGGCGACCGTCACGACGACGCGCGGGCGGCGGCGGCTCGACTCGACGCTCGTCGAGATCTGGACGTGGCCGGAGGGTCCGGCGGCCTCGAGGGCGTTCTGGACGACCACGAGGAACGCGTCGCCGAGATAGTTCGAGTCGCCCCACACGGGAGGGACCGGCTCCGCCCGGATCGCGACGTTCTCCGCCCGGGGGCGGCCGCC
This sequence comes from Thermoanaerobaculia bacterium, assembly GCA_035717485.1. Classification (NCBI taxonomy): domain Bacteria; kingdom Pseudomonadati; phylum Acidobacteriota; class Thermoanaerobaculia; species Thermoanaerobaculia bacterium. Next base: position 14,348 of record DASTIQ010000164.1, read on the forward strand.
CTCGCGCGGCCGCGCCTTCGCGGCCACCTCCTTGACGAGATCGTTCACGTCGAGCGGGACCTTCACGAGCAGCGCGTCCCGGTACGCCGACCAGCGGTCGACGACGGAATCCACCTTCTCGAGGCTCGATTCGAGGAGCTCGACGACGCTCCGTTTGAAGTCCGGGTCCCCGTAATGCTCCTCGAGGTTCGAGAGCAGCAGGCTCAGCCGGAACTCCAGGTTCTTCATGTCGTGCAGGAAGACGGAATCGAGCGTCGACCGGAGCCGGTTGCGGGAGCCCCGCCGAGCCATCAGCGCGCGGAGGGCGAGAACGTGACCTTGACCGCGCTCCCGGGCCGGAAGATCCGGCCGGAATCGCGGGGCACGGTGACGATCACCTGGAAGGTCCCGCTCGCGGGATCGAGCACCGGGGAGAGGAATGCGATCTTTCCCGAGGACTGGGCTTCGGGGAACTGCGCGGACGCGACGGAGACCCGGTCCCCCACCCGAAGGCGGTCGAGCCATCGCTCCGCGATGTACACGCGCGCGATCAGCGGCTCGAGGGCGCTGACCCGGAAGAGGGGAACCGTGTCCTCGACGAGCACCTTCTGCCCGATTCGCGCGTTCCGGTCGACGACGATCCCGTCGAACGGCGCGCGGATGACCGATCGGTCGATCGTCAGCTTCGCCTTTTCGAGATCGACCTTCGCCTGCTCGTAGCGGGCGCGCCGCTGCTCGAGCTCGGCCTTGCTCGCGAGTTTCTGGGCGAAGAGCTCCTTGTACCGCTGGAAATCGGCATCGGCCGCGGCGAAGGCCGCCTCCGCGGCGCGGCGGTCGAGCTCGAACTCGCGCTGGTCGAGAGTCGCGAGCGCCTGGCCCTTCCGGACGGTCTGCCCCCGTTCGGCCTGGATCGAATCGACGATCCCGCTCACCCGCGTCCCGATCCCCACCTCGCGCTCGACCATCAGGTTCGCGTCGGCCGTCCAGCGGTCGGCGGGACGCGCCGGGACGAGCGAAGCGGGACGCGCCGGGGGCTTCGGGGCCGCGGCGGCGAGGCCGGCGCCGAGAATCCGCACGGCGACACCGATCCGGAACGCTCGATTCATCAGTAACCTCTTTCCGCGATTATACGCGAAGGCTTTCACTCGCTCCGCAGGTCCCGCGTCATCAGCTCCCGGATCGCGGCGCGCGGCGAAAGGCTCTCGTAGAGCACCCGCCGGACGGCGTCGTTGATGGGCATCTCGACGGCCGACGCCTCCGCCATCCGGGCGGCGGCGAGGCAGGCGCGGGCTCCCTCGGCAGTCTCGGTCACCGCGGCCAACGCCTGCTCCGGGGTGTCCCCGCGGCCGATCCGCTCTCCCACGCGGCGGTTCCGCGACTGCGGCCCGGTGCACGTCAGCATCAGGTCGCCGACTCCGGCGAGGCCCGCGAGGGTCTTCGCCCGGCCGCCCCGCGCCAGCACGAGACGGGTGATCTCGGCGAGGCCGCGGGTCATGAGCGCGGCCGTCGTGTTCGGGCCCAGCCCGAGCCCCGCGACGATTCCCGCGGCGATCGCGACGACGTTCTTGACTCCCCCGGCGAGCTCGACTCCCGGGACGTCGTCGCTGCCGTAGAGCCGGAAGAGCTCGGAGGAGAGCGCCCGCTGGATCTCCGACGCGCAGGCGGAATCCGCGGAAGCGACGACCGCCGCCGTCGGATCGCCGCGGACGACCCCGTCGGCGAACGTCGGGCCCGACAGCACCGCGAAAGGGCGCCCCGGGAGGCGTTCTTCGACGAGCTCCGAGACGCGGCGGCCGGTTTCGGTCTCGAAACCCTTCACCGCGGAAACGACCGCCGCGCGGCCGCCCGCCTCCGCGAGCCGCTCGAGCACGGACGGGACGGCCGGAGACGGCACGGCGAGGAGGATCAGGCGCGCGTCGCGCGCCGCCTCGAGATCCCCCGCCGCCCGGAGTCCCGCGGGAAAGACCGCCGACCGGTGCCTCGTGGGATGCCGCCGCTCGCGCTCGATCGCGGCGGCGACGCGGCCGTCCCGCGCGCAGAGGACCGTCTCGTTTCCCGAGCGGGCGGAATGGATCGCGAGCGCCGTTCCCCAGGAGCCCGCGCCGACGACGGCGACTCTCATTTCCGGCCGAGGCGCCGCTCGCTGCCCGCGGCCAGACGCCGCAGGTTCTCGCGATGCTTGAAGAGAATCAGGAGGGCCGTCGCGCCCGCCGAGAGAGCGACCGCGTCCGGCGAACGGAACAGGTAGAGCGCGACCGGGGGAAGAGCGGTCGCGGCGAGGATCGAGCCGAGGGAGACGTACCGGGTCAGCGCCACGACCAGGACGAACAGGGCGATGACGACGGCGGTCGCCGCCGGCGCGAGGACCAGGAACGCGCCGACCGTCGTCGCGACCCCCTTTCCGCCGCGAAACCGGAAGAAAACCGGGAAGACGTGGCCCAGCACGACCGCGAACGCCGCCGCGGAAAGCCAGGCGGGGTCCGCCGTCGCCCATTTCACCCCCCAGACCGCGGCCGCCCCCTTCGCCACGTCGAGAACCGCGACGGCGATTCCCGCTTTCGTCCCGTGGTTGCGGAGCACGTTCGTCGCTCCCGCGTTCCCGGACCCTTCTTCGCGGATGTCCTTCCGGAAGAAGAGCCGCACGACGACGATCGAGAAAGAGACGGAGCCGAGGAGATAGGCGAGCACCACGAGGAGCGGGAGCATCAGGGATTCTCCGGCGCGGCGATCGCCTCGCGGAGCATCTCGAGGGCCGCCGCCGCCGTCCAGCCGCGAATCGTCGCGCGGTCTCCGGGGGGCCGCAGGTGACGGGCGCGCGTCTTCCCGGACGGCGTCGCGAGCGCGATCCAGACGGTCCCGACCGGCTTTTCCGGCGATCCTCCTCCGGGACCGGCGATGCCGGTCGCCGCGAGCGCGAAATCGGCGCCGAACCGGGCCCGCGCGCCCTCCGCCATTTCGCGGGCGGTCTCCTCCGAAACCGCGCCGTGCGCCGCCAGCGTCCCGGGGCGGACGTCGAGCAGGCTCGTCTTCACGTCGTCGGCGTACGCGACGACCGACCCCCGAAAATAATCGCTCGCTCCGGCGACGTCCGTGATGCGCTGCGCGATCAACCCGCCCGTGCACGATTCGGCCGTCGCGACCGTCGCTCCGATCTCCCGCAGGCGGCCGCCGACGACGGACTCGAGGGTCTGGTCGTCCCGCCCGTAGATCCGCCCTTCGAGCGCGCGCTGGAAGTCGGCCGTCTGCTCGTCGAGAACGCGCTCCGCCTCGCCGGCGGTACCCGGAGCCGCGAGGTGCAGCTGCACCTCGCCGACCGAGGCGAGGATGGTGAACGCGTGGCCGCTCCATTTCTCGTACACGGGAGTGACGCGCTCCTCGACGGCGGACTCCCCCATCGCCGCGATCTTGAGGATCCGGCGGTGGCGCGGCGACCCCCCGAAACGCCGGGCGATCTCGGGGAGGACGAGCTCCTCGAACATGCGCTTCATCTCGGAGGGGACCCCGGGCAGGCACGCCACGATTCCTTCTTCCCTCTCCAGCCAGATTCCGGGAGCGGACCCGCGCGGGTTCGTGAGCGGACGCGACCCCTCGACGACGAGCGCCTGCTTCTCGTTGATGCGGGGCATCGCGATCCCGCGCCGAGCGAACCTCCCGCGGATGTCCTCGAGGATCCGGGGATCGATGGCGAGCGACCGGCCGGCGAACTCCGCGACCGCCTCGCGGGTCAGATCGTCCGCCGTCGGACCCAGCCCGCCCGTCACCAGGACGATCGGAGCCCGGCGGGCCGCCTCGCGGAGCTCCGCGGCGATGGCCGCGAGATCGTCGCCGACGCACGTCTTGCGCGCGATCTCGATCCCCGCCTCGTCCAGCTTGCCGGCGAGCCACAGCGAGTTCGTGTCGGTCCGCGACGTCCCGAGAAGCTCGCTTCCCACGGCGACGATCGACGCCTTCACGAGGATCGCTCCCCGGCGCGGGGTCCGCGCGCCTTCACGGCGCTGAACCTGCGCGCCTTCACGGCGCTGAACCGGCACGCCTTCACGGCGCTGAACCCGCGCGCCTTCACGGCGCGACCGCCGACACGGCGCTCCATTCTTCGAAGAGCTCCTCGAGCTTCTTCTTGGCTTCCTCTTTCTCCTTCCAGATCCGCGCCGCCGTCAGCGCGTCGAGCCGGTCTCCCTCCTCGTAGAGCTTCGTCTCGGCCGCGGCCACCTCGGCCTCGAGCTCCGCGATCTTCTTCTCGAGGCGCTGGACCTTCTGTTCGCGCTTTTTCGCCTCGCGGTCGGCCTCGGGCTTCTTCGCCGGTAGCGCACGCGGCGCGGGCCGGGAC
>DASTIQ010000165.1 GCA_035717485.1 Thermoanaerobaculia bacterium
GTCGGCGCTTCCGACGTCGTAGAGCGTGCAGATGTGAGGGTGGGTGAGCTGCGAGATCGCCCGCGCCTCGCGCTCGAAGCGGGCCTTCAGGTCCGGATCGTCGGTCAGGTGCGAGGGGAGGACCTTGATCGCGACGTCGCGCCCGAGCCGGGCATCCTTCGCCTTGTAGACCTCTCCCATGCCCCCGGCGCCGATGGGCGAAACGATCTCGTAGGGACCGAGGCGAGTTCCGGCCTGGAGTGTCATTGGGTGGCATCGATCATAGCGCGGCTCAGGTGAGGCGAAGGCCTTCGACCGAGAGGAGAGGGCGGGTGACAGGAACGGGTGAGCGCCTGCTACGGCGACGCGGTTCTCATCGCCCGCCTCCCGAGAACAGCACGATCGGCGAGGAGTCCGATTCGCCGACCCGAAGGACCGCGAGGAAGCGCTTGCCGTCGGGAGAAACGGCATACGGCCAGGAAGGGGAGCTTCCCCGGCCGCGCAGGGGGGCGTCGAAGATCGGACGCGGAGGGTCTGCCGAGAATTCATGCCCCGAAAGGTGAACCGAAGTCGTCATCAGCGTGCGCCGCCCGCTCGTGGTGCTCGGCGCGACGTAGAAGAGCTCGGTCCCGTCCCGGCTCCAGAGCGGCTCCGAGCCTCCCCCCGAAGAGACTCGCCACTTGGCGTCCGTCGCCGGAAAAGTCTGGACGTACACCTCCAGGACGCCCGATTCGTCGGAGCTGTACGCGAGGAAACGCCCGTCGGGCGAAAAGGCGGAGAACATCTGCAGGGAAGAGGACGGACGAAAAGGGACCGCCTTTCCATTTTCGGCGATCGGGAGGATCCAGATATCGGTCGAATCGCCTGCCGCTCCAACGGGCTTGCTCTGGCTGAAGCTCAGGAACCGGCCATCCGGCGACCAGCTTTCCGGGAACTTCCAGAGGTCGTTGGCGAGGAGGAGGCGGGCCGATCCCGATCCGCGGCTGTCCCGCTGATAGAGGTCGAAGACGCCTTTCAAGTCGGAAGCGAAGACGATCGACCGGCCGTCGGGAGAAAAGGCTTGAGCGGACGCCTGATCGGAGATGAGCGAAACGGCTCCCTGGGCGAGATCGATCGTCTGGACGAGAGAACGGTCGCGGTCGGGATCGAGCGAGTAGAAGGCGGCCTGGCGTCCGTCGGGCGAGAGCGTCACCGCGACGATCGCCCCGGGAGAACCGACCGTCCCGACCGGATGCCCCTGGCGATCCAGCCACGTCATCTGGTACTGAGACACGGCCCCGCCGCGGAACGCCAGCGTGCCGTCGGCCGCGAGCGCGAAGGCGGAGTACCCGTCGGTGTCGGGGTCGATCCAGACCTGATCGGTCACGGGCGTCGGCTCGCCCGAAAGGGCGCCGCGATCCGGGTCGAAAGGCTGGGCGAGGAGCGTCGTCCCTCGAAGAAAGTAGAGCCGTCCGCCCGAATAGAAAGCGCCGCTCGTGGCGTCGGCGATCATCGTGCGCTTTCCTCCGTCGATCGACGCCATTTCGAGAGCCAGCCGGTGCGGCGCGGTTGCGCGGCGGTTCATGAAGACGAAGTGCTTTCCATCCGGGAGAAAGCGCGGCCAGCGATGCGACACCTCTTTGGGAGACGCGGCGAGCGCCGTCACGGGCGTCACGGCGCCTCCCGAGGGAGAGACGCGAACGAGCGGGCCGCCGCCTTGCGGAGAAAAAACGATCTGTCCGGCTCCCCAGCTTCCTCCGCGGCTGTCGGCGGCATCGGCGAGAACCTGGGGAGGTCCGCCGGCGAGATCGATGCGCTTGAGCTTCCGGTCGGCGAAAAATGCCACCGAGCGGCCGTCGGGGGAGAAGAACGGCGCGCCCGCGCCTTCGGTGGCGGGAAGCGCTCGCGGCTCGAGGGAGTCGAGGTCGCGGACGTAGAGCTTCGTGCGCCCGTCCGGTCCCGCCGCGACGAAGGCGAGGCGCCGGCCGTCGGCCGAGATGTCGATCGACCCCGAGCCGATCGTGTTGGCGGGCGGAAGGACGTTCACCTTCATCGCTCTGGGCTCGGTGCGCCCGCGCCGGACGGCGATCCCGGCGAGGACGATCGACAGGAGGACGGCCGCGGCGGCGATCGCCCAGGGAAGGCGACGGGATCCGGGTGCCGCCGGAGCGGCGAGCGAAACGTCCGCCGGCGATTCGCTCTCGGATCGTGTGAGCTCGAGGCGCGCGTCGGCGATGTCGTGGAGGCGCTGCTTCGGGTCCTTCTGGAGGCAAAGGGAAAGCACCCGACGGGCGTTTGCGGGGAGTCCCGGCGGCAGCAACGCGAAGTCCGGCTCGTTCTTGAGCACCGCGGCGAGCACGTCCGAAACCGTTTCCCCTTCGAACAGCCGTCGGCCCGTCAGCATCTCGAAGAGCACGACGCCGAACGCCCAGACGTCGGCGCGCTTGTCGGCCTTCTTTCCGCGGGCCTGCTCCGGCGCCATGTAAGCCGCCGTGCCGATGATCATCCCGGCCTGCGTGCCGACGGAGAGCGTCGGCGAACGCGTGAGGTCCGGCGAAGATCCGCCGGGTTCGGCGTCGAGGGCCTTGGCGAGCCCGAAATCGAGGACCTTGACCCGGTCGTTCCCGCCGAGCTTGATGTTGGCGGGCTTCAGATCCCGGTGGACGATGCCTCGCTCGTGCGCGGCTTCGAGGGCCTCCGCGATCTGGAGCGCGATGGAGCGCGCTTCGTCGAAGGGGATCGGCCCGTCCTCGATCCGGTCCTGGAGCGTGGGTCCCTCGACGAGCTCGAGGACGAGTGCCTTGACGGCGGTGGAGTCCTCGAGTCCGTAGATCGCGGCGATGTTCGGATGGTTGACGGAGGCGAGGACGCGCGCCTCGCGCTCGAATCGCGCGAGCCGGTCCGGATCCCGGGAGACCGACTCCGGAAGCACCTTGATCGCGACGTCGCGCCCGAGCCGCGCGTCCCTGGCGCGATACACCTCGCCCATCCCGCCCGCGCCGATGGGCGAGACGATCTCGTAGGGACCGAGCCTGGTGCCGGAAGAGAGTGTCATGGGACGGCCCGGATCATAGCGCGGGGGGAGGGCGTGCGCGGTCCCGGCGCTCGAGGCGAGCCGCGTCGATCCGATGACGGCGCTCCGGTACGAGCCGGGGAGTCGCCGGCGCGCCGGCGACCCGGTCAGTACCTTCCGATCTTGTTCGAGAGCCGGAAGCTCAACCAGAAGCTCGTCCCGTCGCTGCACGAGGAGTTCGGATTGGCCATGCCGATCGGAAACGATCCGATCGCCGAAAGATCGGTCGCCTTGAAGAGGGACACGGTCGACGCTCCGAAGTTCGGCACCAGGATCCGCTGGCCGTCGAAAGCCGGCCCTCCGGGCTCGTTCAAGCCGTTCCGGTTGCCGTTGCCGGTCGAGAAGGTCTTGAGCACGGCGCCGTCGGACGCGCGGACCACCGTCAGCGAGTTGCCGCCGAAATTCGGGACCCAGATGTTGTGCCCGTCGAAGACCGGGATCGCGGGCGTCATGCCCACGTTCACGCTCAGCGCGATCGTACCGTCCGAGTTGAGCTTCTTGAGCTTGTTGTCTCCCTGGTCGGTCACCCAGATGTTCGAGCCGTCGAACAGGATCCCGGCGGGCTGGGAGAAGCCAATCGTCGCGGTGGAAAAGGTCCAGGTCCCCGGGGTGATCTTCGCGACCGAGCCGTCGAAGTTCGCCGCCCAGATGAAGTTCCCGTCGAAAGCGAGCCCGACGTCGTTTCCGAGAGTGCTGATGCGTGTGGTGACGGTCGTGCCCGGCTGGGTGGGGTCGATCTCGTAGAGGCTCCCATTCGGCATCGTGTTGCCGGCGACGAAGACCCGTCCCATCGCGATCAGGATGGAGATCGCGTGGGTCGCTCCCGTCCAGGTGTCGAGGACCTTTCCGTCGCTCGCCCGTACCCGGGTGACGGAGGCGTCGGCGTTGTTGGCGGTCCAGAGATCGACGCCGTCGCTCTCGACGGTCTGCGGCGTGTTGCCCACCGTGGTGAGGCCGAGGCCCTGGTCGTAGTGGGGCGTCGAGTTCCACCACTCCCGGAGAGCCGCCCGGCGGCTCCCTCGCGCGAGCGACTGGTCGAGCGTTCGCGTGACGAATGCCGTCATCTGTTCGCGCGTGACCGTCGCCGAGGGCGCGAACGTCGTCGCCGACGTTCCATTGGTGAGGCCGGAGTAGTACGCCTCGGCAATCTCGGCGCAGAACGTCGTGCCGTCCAGATCGGTGAATGGCAGCCCGAAGCTCGCGCAGCTCGCGATAACCCGAAAGCCGGCTCCGACGAAGAAGATCGCGGCCCATGCCGCGGCCATGCCGCGCAAAAAACGACGTGTCGCCATTGTTCGCCTCCTGAGCGAATTTTAGCCCTCGTCAGCGCGTTGGCCGGAATCGGGGGCGCGCGGGCGTGGACCTTCCTTCGGAACGATGGCGCGGCCATTCCCTTCGGGCAAGGGTCCGCGTCCCTTCCCGGCGTCGATTCGAGAATCGTGTACCGCCGAGCGTCCGGATCCTTCCCGGAAACGTCGGGGCGCAATCGGTTGAAACCCGATGGGTTCCTTCCGACGAGTATGCTTCGAAGGCAGGATGCACCGTCGAACTTTGCTCAAGGGCCTCGCGCTGGGCACCCTGCAGTGGGTCGTCGGCCCGAAGCTGAGGGCCAGCGCGAGAGAGAAGAAAGCGCTCCTGCGCCGCGTCCGGCCGGGGGACCCGCGATGGCCGTCGCCGGCGAAGTGGGAAAAGCTGAAGGCCGAGGTCGGCGGGAATCTCGTCGAGGTGAAGCCGCCGTTCGCCGCGTGCGCGAAAGAGCCGCAGGGCGCGGCGTGCGGCGAGGCGATGAAGAACATCCAGAATCCCTTCTTCATCGGGGACCAGCCGGGGGGAACGCAGGTTTCCGGCTGGCTCGACGCGTGGACGCCGCAGCCCTCCGCGTACGCCGTCGCCGCGCACGAGGCCCGGCACGTCGCGGCCGCGGTCGACTTCGCGCGCGAGAACGATCTGCGGCTCGTCGTCAAGGGAGGCGGGCACAGCTATCTCGGGACGTCGAACGCTCCCGACTCGCTCCTCGTCTGGACGCGGCAGATGAACGCGGTCACGCTTCACGACGCGTTCGTTCCGACGAATTGCGAGGGAAGGATCGCCCCCGTTCCCGCGGTTTCCGCGGGCTCGGGCGCCATGTGGATCGATCTCTACGACGCGGTGACGACGAAGGCGGGCCGCTACGTGCAGGGTGGCGGATGCACGACGGTCGGCGTGGCCGGTCTCGTCCAGAGCGGCGGGTTCGGCTCCTGCTCGAAGGGCTTCGGGACGGCGGCGTCCTGGCTCCTCGAAGCGGAGATCGTCACCGCCGACGGAAAGGTCCGCCTCGCCAACGCCGGCACGAACCCGGATCTCTTCTGGGCGTTGAAGGGGGGCGGGGGCGGAAGCTGGGGCGTCGTGACGCGCGTGACGCTCCGGACCCACGACCTTCCCCGGGACTTCGGCTACGCCGGGGGAAAGATCAAGGCGAAATCCGACGCCGCGTTCCGCGCGCTGATCGCCCGGTTCGTCGCCTTCTATCGAGAGAGCCTGTTCAACCCGCACTGGGGAGAGCAGGCGAAGGTCGGTTCCGACAACGTGCTCGACATCTCGATGGTCAGCCAGGGGATCGACGACGCCGCGGCGAAGGCGCTCTGGCAGCCGTTCATCTCGTGGGCGAAGGGATCGAGCGATTACACGGTCGACGACCTCGGCGCGGGGTCGATCGAGTCGCGGCACTGGTGGGACGTCGTCGCGCGAAGGAAGCGGGGGAGCACGTCGATGATCCCCGACGCCCGGCCGGGCGCGCCCGAGGCGCACGCCTTCTGGCGCGGCGACCAGGAGCAGGTCGGCGCGTTCATCCACGGCTACGAGTCGATGTGGCTGCCGCAGGGCCTGCTCGCGCCGGGGAGGCAGGCGGAGCTCGTCGACGCGCTTTTCGCGGCGAGCCGCCACAAGGAGGTCGGCCTCCACTTCAACAAGGGACTGGCGGGCGCGCCGGCGGAAGCTCTCGCCGCCGCGAAGGACACCGCGACGAACCCCGCGGTGCTCGACGCGTTCGCGCTGGTCATCATCGCCGACGGCGAGGGCCCGGCCTACCCGGGCCTCGCTCGCCCCGCGATGGACGTGGACGCCGCCCGCAAGGACGCGGGCGAGATCGACCGGGCGACGGCGGAGCTCGCGAAGATCGTCCCGAATGCCGGCTCGTACGTCTCCGAGAGCAATTTCTTCAACCGCTCGTGGCCGCAGGCGTACTGGGGAACGAACCACCCGAAGCTCCAGGCCGTCAAGAAGAAGTACGACCCGGACGGACTCTTCTTCGTGCACCACGGCGTCGGCAGCGAGGAGTGGAGCGCCGACGGGTTCGAGCGGACCGCGAAGGGGTGAGGGGGCAGGAAAGGAAGTCTCCGCCCCCGCCCGCCCATGCGAGCGGGGGCGTCGAAGTCACTCGCCTTCCTGGACCGGGGTGAGCTCGTCGGCGACGAGCCCGTGGGCTTCCTTGTGCACGGCGGCCGCAGCCTCCTTGCTCGGCGCGTGGACGAGGCAGAACACCTTTCCGGCGTTCTCATCGAACCAGTACTTGAGGTACTTCACCCCATGCTTGCCTTGGACCTCGAGGTCCCGTTTGTGGGCCCCGGCGACGGCCTCGGCGGTCAGTCCCTCGATGTGGTTGTGGACGTCCATGTAGAGCGGCATGGTTCTTCTCCTCTCCCGTCAGTTTGAGGGCATTCTACCGCCGTCTTTCGCGGAATACCGCTCAGATCGGCCGCGAAGTTGACGGGAATAAGACGGGGGCGCGGGAACCGCCCCATCCGATTGCGGGGTGGACGCCTGCTCCCGTTGGCCCGGCGTAGACTCGATGGCCGTGACCGAAACGCCGGTCCTGATCGTGGGCGCCGGGCCGACCGGGCTCGTCCTCGCGCTCTGGCTGACGAAGCTCGGGATCCGGGTCCGGATCGTCGACCGGGAAGCCGAACCCGGCACCACGTCCCGCGCCCTCGCGGTCCAGGCGCGCACGCTGGAGTTCTACCGGCAGGTCGGCCTCGCGGACGCGGTCGTCGCCGCCGGCGTCGAGGTCGACGGACTCGGGTTCTGGGTGAAGGGGCGGCTTGCGGCCCGGGTGTCGCTGAGGCGGATCGGCGAGGGGCTGAGCCCCTACGCCTTCGTGTTCGTCTTCCCGCAGGACGCGCACGAGAAGCTCCTGATCGAGCGCCTGCATTCGCTCGGCGTCTCCGTCGAGCGCTCGATCGAGCTCGCCGGCTTCACGCAGGAGGAACGCGGCGTCCGCGCGACGCTGCGCCGCCCCGACGGCTCGGCGGAGATCTGCGAGGCCGCCTACCTCGCCGGCTGCGACGGCGCGTCGTCGGCGGTGCGGAACGTCCTGGGCATCGGGTTTCCCGGAGGAACCTACACGGGGCGCTTCTACGTCGCCGACGTGGAGGCCTCCGGACCGGCGGTCGACGGCCGCGTGCAGGTCGATCTCGACGAGTCCGACTTTCTGATCCTGTTTCCGCTGAAGGGCGAGGGACGCGTCCGCCTCGTCGGCGTGCTCCGGGATCCGCCGGGCGGCGCCGCGGCCGAGCCGACGTTCGAGGACGTCGGGCAGCGGGCGATCACGAACCTGCGCCTCCGGGTCGCTCGCGTGAACTGGTTCTCGACGTATCGAGTGCATCACCGGGTCGCCTCGCATTTCCGGGACCGGCGGGTCTTCCTGCTCGGCGACGCGGCCCACATCCACAGTCCCGTCGGGGGACAGGGGATGAACACGGGAATCGGCGACGCCGTGAACCTCGCCTGGAAGCTCGCCGCGGTCCTCGGCGGGGCGCGCGACGATCTCCTCTCGACCTACGAGCTCGAGCGCATCGGGTTCGCGAGGCGCCTCGTCTCGACGACCGACCGCATCTTCGAGTTCGTGACGAAGCGCGGTCCGTTCGTGAGATTCGTCCGGACCCGGCTCGTCCCTCGCATCGTTCCGCTGCTCTTTCGCCTCGGCCCCGTTCGCCGGTTCCAGTTCCGGATCGTCTCGCAGACGGGCATCGAATACCGCGGGAGCCCGCTGAGCTCGGGCTCCGCGGGGAGCATCCGCGGCGGCGACCGGCTTCCCTGGGTGTCGGACGGTCCCGAGGACAACTTCGCGCCGCTCGCCTCGCTCCGGTGGCAGGTTCACGTCTACGGCGAGGCCCCGCCGGAGGTGGCCGACGCCTGCACCGCTCTCGGTATCGCGCTCTGCCGCTTCGCGTGGACCGAGGCCGCGCGCCGGGCCGGGCTCGCGCGCGACGCGATCTATCTCGTTCGGCCGGACGGTTACGTGGCGCTCGCGGAGAGTCGGGCCGATGGGGGGAAGCTCCGGCGCTATTGCGAAGAGCGAGGCCTCGGCCGGCGTTAGCGCGCCGATGCATGGAGTGAAAAGAGAAGAGCCCCCGGGCGGGGGCTCTCCAGAATCGTGTATTACCGAGCCGCGGGCTCGCGGACTACTCTCCGGTCTTCTCCGCCGCCTTCTGTGCCGCGGGTTTCTTTCCCTGCATTCCGCTCGGATCGTCCGCCGGGTTGACGTAGACGAGCTTGAACGGAGCGGGGCCGCTGACCTGAACGACCGTCTCGCCTTTCGCGAAGGCGAAGTGGTGCATGTGGGGCGGGATCGAGATGAAGCTTCCCGGGGGGAAGTCCTTCGCGCCGGCCTCGTCCATCTTGTCGCCCATTCCCGCGTGGAAGTCTCCCGAGATCACGGTCACGCGCTCGGTCGCCGGATGCCAGTGCGGCATGACCTTGTAACCGTCCGGCATCTTGAGGGCGACGGTGTAGTACCCGGTCCCGAACGGATTTCCCTCGAGGACCGCGAGCTTGGCACCCGGCGAGAACAACGGGGGAACGTCGCCCCACTTCATGTCGTCGGGCACGGCCATCGCCATCTTCGCGGCCGGCGCCGCCTTGTGGGCCATCGGTTTCTTCGGCTTCATCGGAGTCTCGTCGGCCGCCGAGAGTCCCGATGCCGCGGCGAGAACGACCGCGGTTCCCAGGAGCATCAGCTTCTTCATGGTTCCCTCCTCATTTTCGGGAATCGTATACCGGAGGTAACCTGCGTTGTCATCCCGGGCGGAGCGAGAGATCGCGGTCGCCGTCCTCCCGGACCTCGGTCGGCTTCAACCGAGGAGGCTCGTCGCTTCGCGCCTCGCCATCGCCGACGACCGTCCCCTCGCCGGCCCGCACGGCACTCCGAGAATGCCGCGCCGAGGCTCGGCCGGCAGAGCAATTGACAGGCGGATGCCGGGACCCGGGGGAACAAAATTCTCCGTTCTTCGTACCGTTCCAGCAGGAGGTAGCTCCATGCGCAGCGCTTTTCTCTTCTCCTGTGCCCTCCTGGCGGCGACGGCCGCGTTTGCCGAGACGAGAGTCGACGTCCGGGACGTCGTTCATCACCCCTTTTCCACCGACTTCGCCGCGGGGCATCGGCTGCGCCTCCACGTCCGGTCCGGAGAGATCCGGATCGTCGGCACCAACGAGAACCGGATCACGGTCGAGCTCTCGGGAAGGAAGGCGTACGACGCGGGAGACGTCCGGGTGCGCATGACCGAGAAGGACGGGGACGCCGTGCTGCGCATCACCGGCGGCCACAGGGACGAGATCACGACGACGATCCGCATCCCGCGGCAGACCGATCTCTTCGCGCGGATCCCGTTCGGCGACGTGTCGGTCGAGAACGTCGAGGGGAGCAAGGACATCGAGCTCCATGCGGGCGACATGACGATCGGAGTCGGGAATCCCTCCGATTATTCGCACGTCGATGCATCCGTGAACACCGGAGATCTCGACGGACGACCGTTCGGCGAATCGAAGGAAGGGTTTTTCCGGTCGTTCCGCAAGCAGGGGGACGGAAAGTATCGGTTGCATGCGCATGTGGGCGCCGGCGACCTCACGCTGAGGTAAAGGCGCGCCGATACATCGAGCCGGGCGGGCGCGTCCCGCCCGCGCCGCCCTGCGACGTACGCTCCCGGTACGCCTCGGGACGTCGCGGCCGGCCCGCATCCCGCCGGGCTCGCGTCTCGACGCGCCTCGCCGTTGCGCCAACCGAGACTCTTTCAGCCTTTCATCGCCGGCCGGTCCCGACGAACCCGTCTTCCGGCACGTCTGGCCGCGCCGTCACGTGGATCGGAGAGGACCCGCTCGCGTCTTGGTTCTTCCATCCATGAACCCCGCATTTGAATCAGGCATCGTGAAGCGGCGGTCGATACGATCTCGATCGATCGAGATCGACGCGATGAGCCGCCGGAAACACCTGGACGAGGTTTCCGCGACCGGCAGGACGGATGACGTGGCAGGCGTTCATCTCCTGATACTCCCGGCGGCTCGCGTGAGCGGGTCCCGCGACCGGGCTCCGCGGAAATCTCCCCGTCGAACCTGATCCTTCGGTCAGATCTTCCCCGGCCCCGAAAATGCATGCGGTTCTCCCGCGATTCGATGTCGAACTTGCCCGGCCCGTCGTCGCGCCTTCGGCCGCCGCGCCTCGCGAACAGCGGAGATCCCGGCCCGCGCGCGCCCCCTCGCCTCGGCCCCGGTCGATTTTCGTCCGCAAACACCAGGAAGGAGGAAACATGAAACGCCTGCTCTCTCCCGGAATCGCTTTCGTGCTGAGCCTGTCCGTGGCCGGGCCGGTTCTCGGCGCGGTTCTCAACCATCGCCTCTATCACCTCGGCGAGAGCGATCCCCTCGCTGCCGTCGGCCTGCCCGGGGACGACCCCACGATCGACAGCGGGACCGACGCCGTCGACGCGAGCAAGGTCGGCCTGGAGTTCTACGGGCCGGGGGTAACGGCCGCCAGCGCGCTCGCGATGGATTTCACGAACGTGGACTCGCGGTACGCCGCCCCGGCGGCCCTGCCGGGCATCGTCCAGGATTTCGGAATGGAAGCCTACGTCCTCGTCAGCCCGGGAATCGGCGAAGCTCGCGCGTTCTACAACGGAAGCGGGGGAACACCCTTCGAATCGTTGACGCGCGGCTACGGGCTGGGTGTCCACAACGGTTTCTACTCGGCCTTCGTCGGGGGAATGATCTTCATGACGGTTCCGGTGGTTCCGGGATCGCCGGTCGAGATGGCCCTCGTGGACCGGTCCGTGGCCGGCGGCACCGTGTTCGAGGTGTACGTCCAGCACACGCTCGTCCTGAGCATCCCGAATCTCCCCATCGCTCCGTCGCTGGCGACGGACGTCCTGTCGATGGGGAACTTCGTCGGGAACTTTTCGCCGCCGGTCTTCTCGGGCCGCCTGGACGAGGCGCGCGTCTTCACGTTCGATCCGGGCGCCTTCGACCCGTCGATCGATCTGGGAGCGGCCGCGGCCGCGTTCGCCGGAACGCCCGGGCAGGCGAGCTGTCACGGCGCGAGCATGTCCGCTCTCGCGCGACAGTTCGGCTGCCTCGACGCTGCGGCATCGGCAATGGGTTTCCCCAGCGTGCAGGCACTCCAGGAAGCCGTTCGGGAGTTCTGCCGGCAATAGGCGGCCGCCGCCGGCGCCGGGCTCCCGCCGGCGCCGGCGTCTTCTCGTTCGGGAGGCGGAGCAAGAGAAGCTACGGCTTCTTCGCGGTGATGCTCGACATCCGGACCGGCTCGACCCCGAAGTTCTCGATCGCCAGCGCGTTGGTTTCCTTGTTGATCGAGATCGCGGTCGCAGGCGCGAGCTTGCCCACGCCCTTTTCCCCCTTGGGAAACCGCATCTCGGCGATCGAGAAGTCGTAGTAGCGGGAACGGGTCGGCGTGACGGCTTCCTTGAACTGGATCATGCGGTTGGTGGCGATGACGACGCGCCGCGTCCCGTCCGGGAGGTCGGTCGAGCGCGCGTACTTGAGCTCGTACGCCTGAGAATTCGCCAGGCGGATGTACCCGACGCGCTCGCCGTGCTCGAGGGCCTCGATCAGGGCGGGCTGTCCCTTGTCCCGGAGGATCGTGAGGTAGTTCTCCCGCTCCGCGTCGGTCGACCAGCGCTCGATCCCGACGATGATCGTTCCTCTTCCCTTTCCCTGGAGATGGACGCCGAACCCGGTGAACCTCTCGAGCTCTTCCGCGGAGGCCGCCCCCCCGGACAGGAGGAGAGCGAGAGCCGCGAAGACGCCGATGACGAGATGTCGTTTCATGACTTTCCCTCGATGACGGCCGGATCGTCGCGGTCGATTTCCGGCGACCGCGATTCGACGGTCACGAGGAAATTATCGGGAGGGCGAGGAGTCCCCGCCATTGGACCTTGGTCCCAGGGCGGCCACCGCCGCGGGACG
>DASTIQ010000166.1 GCA_035717485.1 Thermoanaerobaculia bacterium
GGAGCTCTACCGGGACGATCAACCCGCCGGTCCGGGCTCGGCGGATTCCGACGATGACCGCTACGCACCGGAGAACGCTCCGCGGGAATCGCGCGATCAGGCCGTTCCGAGCGAGCCCGTTCCGCCCGAAGCGTCCCCGGCGCCGTCCGGGGCGGAGGCGCGAATCGTCTTCGACGTTTCGCCTCCGGACGCGGCCATCTACGTGGACGACCGATTCGCGGGGAGCGCGCGGGAGCTCGACGCTCTCCCGGAGGGGCTCGCGGTCTCGGCCGGCGAACATCGAGTCGTCGTGACATGCCCCGGCTACCGGGAAGCGACGACCCGGGTTCAGGTCTCGGGCACCCGGATCGGGCGGGCCGCGATTTCGCTGCAGCGCTAGAAGTTACATCTCGTCCCGGGCGTCCCGCGAATCCGCTGGACGCCCGGGCTGGATTCGGGTACAATTTCGACAAGGGCAAGGTAGATCGGTTTCGGGGGGAGGGAGCGAAGGCGGGCGTCAATCATCTCATCCACTCACTGATACCAAAACCCGCGCTCTTCCGACATCCTCCTTCTCACACCCCGTGTTCGCCTCCTCCCCCCGATCTTCCCTCGCAGGCCGGCGTGGCGATACATCGAGCGATTACGGGCGCGTGCAGGCCGGCGTCTCCCTCCGACGTAGCAGATTCAGTACGCCTCCGGTCGCCGCAGGCTGCCCGCATCCCGTCTCGCTCGCGTCTCGCCGCGCCTCGTCGTTGACCTCATCCGACATCGTCTGACGCTCAGTTCGCGCTTGGGCCGGCGCGGCGCACCCGTCTCCTAGTGAGCAGACAGCTCTAGAAGCGCGCGCTCCCACGCGAGGCGCTTCTGCAGGAAGCGCTGGAAGCGTTCGGGAAGCGCGTCGACTTCGATGGCGGCACGGCGGAGTGCATCGGAGGAGTGGATCCGGGCGACGGCCGCGAGCTCGGCCGCCGCCGCGCGGTGCCGGAGACGGTCGGGGGATCCTCCCGAGGCGAGGACGGCCGCGTCGCGCAGGAGGCCGGCCACGAGGCGGGGGGCGTCTTCTTCCTCGGCGGCGGCCGCGGCGAGCGCGAGCAGGGAAGACGTCGCCCCGGTCCCCAGGGCCGCGAGCGCCGTCCGGCGGAGCTCGCGAGCGGGACCCAGGTCGACCTCGTCGGTTTCCTCGACGCCGAACGCGAGCGCGTCTTCCACGTCGCCCGGGGGCAGCCGCCGCGCGAGAGACGCCCGCCGTTCCTCCGCCGACCGGCGCGGCAGCCGCCGCTGCTCGCAGCGCGAACGGATCGTGCCGAGGATCGCGTCAGGAACGGTCGTCGTGAGAATCCACGTGAGGAATCCTCCCGGTTCCTCCAGGGACTTCAGCAGCGCGTTGGCGGCGGGGCCCTCGCGGAGGGTCTCCGCCGATTCCACCCACACGACCCGGGCCGGCCCCTCGTACGGGCGTCCGGCGGCGAAGCGAATCGCTTCTCGCGCCGCGTCGACCTTGATCTGCGTCCCTTCCGGACCGACCCGCAGGAAGTCGGGATGCGACCCCTCCGCGATCCTCCGGCAAACGCCGCAGGCGCGCGGGTCGGAGTGCCCGCGGCAGAGGATCTCCGACGCGATGCGGAGCGCCTCGCCCGCGAGGCGCGACGGGGAGTCTCCGGAGATCAGGAGGGTCGGCAACGGGTCAGAATCCCTCGAGATGCCGCCGAACGTCCTCGAAGACCGCGTCCGGAGGCCGTGTGGTGTCGATCACCTTCACGCGCTCCGGCTCGCGGTCGGCGATCGCGAGATAGGCGGTGCGCACGCGCTCGTGGAAGGCGCGGTCCTCGGCTTCGAAGCGCGGGGTCGCTTCGCCGTCGCGGCGGCGCGCCCGCGCGAGCCCGACGTCGACGGGGCAGTCGAAAAGGAGCGTGCGATCGGGCCGCATCCCGCGGACGGACCAGCGGTCGATCGCCTCGACGACTTCCGGCGGGAGCCCTCGCCCGCCTCCCTGATACGCGAACGTCGCGTCGTTGAAGCGGTCGCAGAGGACGAGAGCGCCGCGGGCGAGGGCGGGCTCGAGCACCTCGGCGACGTGCTGCCGCCGGTCGGCTTCCATCAGGAGGAGTTCCGAGAACGGGTCGAGTCCCCGGGATGCGGGGTCGAGAAGGACCTCGCGGAGCCTCCGGCCGACCGCCGTGCCTCCCGGTTCGCGTTCGAGGAGCACTTCGCGGCCTTTCGTGCGACAGAGCTCCGCCGCTCGGCGCGCCTGCGTCGATTTCCCCGAGCCTTCGATTCCTTCGAACGTGACGAGGGGCATCGTGGCGCATTATGCGCGACCGGGAGGAGACCCCGAAAGGCGGCCGCGACCGGAGAACTCCCGTACCCGGGGGCCGTATGATTACCGGACGGCCATGAACCTCGCATCACGCCGGAAAGCATTGCTGGCCTTCGGTTTCGTGGGCCTGGCGATCGCCGTGAGTTCGCTCGCGGACATGTTCGTGCGCCGCCCGTCCGACGGCATCGTGCCGTACCCCTACGGCCAGGAGGGCGTCCTCGTCCGCGAGGTGGTGCACGAGTCGGGCGCGGAAAAGGCGGGAATTCGTCCGGGCGACCGGATCGAGGGGATCAACCACCGGATCGTCCGAAAGCCCTCCGACGCCTCGCGCGAGCTGCTGCGCTGCCGGATCGGCTCGACCGTCGACTACCTCGTCGCCCGCGGGGGAGAGATCTTCACGGTGCCGGTGCCGCTGGCCGGCCGCACGCTGGGCGACCCGACCTATCTCTACGAGGCGGTCATCGGCCTGCTCTTCTTCGCGATCGGCTTCTTCGTCTTCTGGAAGCGTCCCGAGGACGAGGCCGTCTGGATCTTCTTCGTGGTGTGCGTGCTCTTCCTCCTTTTTTTCGTCTGCCGCCTGCGTCCGGCGTCGTACTGGTGGGTGGACCTGTTCGTCCAGAACACGGGAACGATCTCGCTGTTCCTCCTCCCCGCGGCTTTCCTGCATTTCTTCCTCGTTTTTCCGAGGCCGAACCGGTTTCACTTCGCCGATCCCCCCGCCGATCCCTTCGAGAAGTCGCCCTCGGCGGTGGCGCGGGCTCTCCAGGAGTTCCTGAACGGAAGCCGCCTCCTCTATTTCCTGATCTACGCCGTTCCTCCGATCGTCTTCATCCTCGACGTCCGACGGCAGATCGCCGGTCGGCCCGTCGCCCTCCTTTCGGGCGCCCCGATCGCCTCGTGGGTGCTCCTCGGCGACTATCTCGTCCTCGGCCTGATCGCGCTCGCCCACTCCGCTTTCACTCTCGCCAATCCCGTCGAGCGGCGCCAGGTGACGCAGGTTTTCTTCGGAACGATCCTCGGCACCGGCCCGTTCGTCGTGTTCGGCATCATCTTTCCGACGGTGTTCCACAACGACGCGTACGTCTTCTGGGGCGTGGCGCCGATGATCCTGATCCCCCTCACGTTCGCGTACGCGATCGTCCGATACCAGATCCTGAACGTCCGGGTGATCGTGCGGAAATCGATCCTGTACACGATCACGACGGCCGTGATCTTCGCGCTCTACGCCGGGGCTCTCGCGGCGGCGAACACGCTGTTCGCGAATTCCCGCCTCTCGACGTCGCGGCTCTTCTTCTTCGGTTTCTTCCTCGTCGTGATCCCGCTCTTCGAGTTCCTCCGGCGGCGCCTGCAGACGCCGATCGACAAGCTCTTCTTCCGGGAGAAGGTCGACTATCAGAACGCCGTGCTCGAAGTGTCGGAGACCGTGGCGGCCGAGCTCGACCTCGCGAAAGTCGCCGACTACCTGACGGCCCGGCTCGTTTCGCTCCTCCGGGTCTCCGGCGCCGAGATCTTTCTCCGCGACCGGGAGCAGCAGCTCGTCGGGCGGGAGCATCGCGACGAGAAGATTTCCCTCTCGTCGCTCGCCGCGCGCTTCCTCCGCGGCTCGGGCCGGCCGCGCGAGATCGGCGAGCTCGCCTCCGGCTGCTGGGGAGAGCCCGAGAGCGCGCGACTGCTCTCCGCCCTCTCGCATCGCGGCGTCAAGCTCCTCGTGCCGGTGGTGTACCGCGAGAAGCTGATGGGATTCTTCGCGCTCAACGGCAAGCTCTCCGAGGAGGACTTCGACCGCGACGACTCCCTGCTCCTCGAGACGCTCGCGAACCAGGCGGCGACGGCCATCG
This sequence comes from Thermoanaerobaculia bacterium, assembly GCA_035717485.1. Taxonomy (NCBI): domain Bacteria; kingdom Pseudomonadati; phylum Acidobacteriota; class Thermoanaerobaculia; species Thermoanaerobaculia bacterium. Next base: position 4,138 of record DASTIQ010000166.1, read on the forward strand.
AGACCGCCCGTCTGCACGACGAGATGACCCAGCAGGCCGAATTCCGGCGCGACCTCGAGATCGCGCGCGACATCCAGACGAGCCTCTTCCCGACCGAGTTCCCGCGGCTTCCGGGCGTGCGGTTCACCGGGGGAAGCCTTCCGGCGCGCATCGTCGGCGGCGACTTCTACGATTTCTTCCCGATCGACGGAGGGAGCCGGATCGGGTTCGTCATGGGGGACGTGTCCGGAAAATCGATCCCCGCCTCGCTGCTCATGGTCGCATCCCGGGAGATCATGTTCGCGGGCTCGCGAGGGATCCCGGACCCGGGCGCGCTCTTCCGGGAGTCGAACCGGCGGATCTACGACATCAAGCGGAAGATGTTCGTCGCCATGAGCTACTTCGTCTTCGACCCGAATGCGCTCTCGCTGCGGTATGCGATCGGCGGACAGCCTCTGCCGCTCCTCCTGCGCCCGGGCAAGGGCGGTCCGGTGCCGCTCGACCCGCCGGAGTTCCGCCTGCCGCTCGGCGCGCTCAAGGACGTGCCGTACGATACGCGGGAGGTGTTTCTCGCCCCGGGGGATCTCCTGTTCTTCTACACGGACGGGTTCACCGAGGCGATGGACGGAGCGATGAATCCGTTCGGCGACGAGCTCCTCGCCGAGTCGCTCGCGCGCCATGCTTCGTCCGATCTGGATGCGACGGCGAGCGGAATCCTCGCCGACGTGCGGCGCCACGTGGGCGACGCGGAGCAGTACGACGACATGACGTTCCTCCTGATGAACGTCACGAAAGGACGGCCATGAAGAAGGGAAAGACTCTCCTCCTCGCCGGGAGCGCCGTGCTCGTCGCCGCGCTCGCGGCGGCATTCCTCGTCCCGCCGCGGCGGACGGTGACGACCTCCTCGGCCGAGGCCTACCGGGAGTACACGGCCGGACAGGACGAGCTCCACCGGATGTACATGTCGGACGCACGGCGGCATTTCGAGGCGGCCCTCGCGCGCGATCCGCAGTTCGTGATGGCGATGGTCTCGATGGCGAACATCGACATGTACTCGAACCCGCCGGCGGCGAAGGCCTGGCTGGCGAAAGCGAACGCGGGCCGGTCGCGGGTCACGCGCCGGGAACGCATGGTGCTCGATCTCCTCCGCGCCTGGTCCGAGAACCGGGTCGACGACGCGACGCGCCTGGCGATCGTCCTCAAGGACGACTATCACGACGAGCGGGGATACAGCTTCCTCGGCTCGATCGCCGGCAGCCGCGGGCAGACCGAGGAGGCGAACGCCATCTACCGCGAGTGGCTGGCGACGAATCCGAACAACGCGTCGGCGTACAACCTCCTCGGGTACAACTCGGCATTCCGCGGGGACTACGCGGAGGCGGTCGCGGACCTGAAGAAGTACGCGTATCTGGCTCCCGACGAGGCGAACCCGTTCGACAGCCTGGGCGAAGTCGAGGCGGCCAGCGGACGGTACGACGAGGCGATCCGCGACCTGAAGAAGGCGCTTTCGATCAAGCCCGACTTCACCCCGAGCCTCACCCACCTCGGCGTCGCCTACGCGGGGAAGGGGGACGCCGCCGCCGCGCGCGCGGCGTTCGAAGCCGCCGAGCGGGCATACAAGGATTCGCCGGCCCTGCGTCTCTCCGTCCTGATCGAGCTGTTGACCCTCGGCCACCGGACGAAGGACCTGGCGCTCGAGCACGAGGTCCTCGACCGGGCTTCCGGGCTGGCGCTCGGCGACACCCCCGATCCGCGGCCGCTGATGCGGGCCGCGGTCCTTTCGGACGAGGGAAAGTTCGACGAGGCGGTCGCGCAGTGGAAGACGTTCGCGCCTCCGGCGAAGGCGGACGAGAAGGTCCGCGCGCAGTACGCCCGGATCTCCGGCCTGTTGAGGGGCCGGATCGAGTTCCAGGCGGGGCATCTGGCGGAGGCGATCCGCTGGCTCTCCTCGAATCTCCCCGAGCCGGGCCGCGAGGGGACGCTCCAGGATCAGGCGATCGCGATCCGCTGCCGCGCCATCCTCGCCCGGGCGAAAGCCGGGACCGGCGACATCGCCGGCGCCGAAGCCCTTCTCGCCGTCAACCGGCGTTTCAACCCGAACAACGCCGAAACGGCCGAGGCGGCCGCCGAGATCGAGGGGAAGAAGGGCGCGTGAAGGCCGAGCACGCGACGGCGTTCGAGACCCAGCGGCGGCTGCTGCAGCTCGAGACGCTGTACGACGCGGCGCTGACGCTGCCGGCGATCGAGGCGGAGCAGCCGCTCGCCGAAGAAGCACTCGCGCGCGCGGCGTCCGTTCTCGACGCCTCGAGGGGCTTCTTCGTGACGCTCTCGGAAGACGGCGAGATCGGCGCGCGTGCGCTCCTCGGTTTCCCCCGCAAGATCGCGAGCTCCACGCTCCTCGCCGAGCCGCTCCTCGCCGAGCTCGAAGCCGCGGGCGCTCCGGTCGCGCGCGGGCGAACGTCGCTCCTGAAGACCCCGGTCGGCAACGTGCTCGGAACGGTGATCGGGTCCCAGGCCGGGAGCCTCGGCTGGCTCGTTCTCGCGGACAAGGAATCGCGGGGCGGAGATCTGCCGTTCACCTCCGAGGACGGCCGGTTCCTGTCGTCGCTCGCGGCGCTGTGCGGCGTCGCGATCGAAAAGCGCCGGCACGTCGCGCGGCTCGAGCGGGAGCGGCAGCGCCTCGAGGAGGAGAATCGCCGGTTGCGCGACGCGTCCGGGCGCGCCGCGGCGGACCTCTTCCTCGTCGGCGAGTCGGCGGTGATGAAGCGGGTGATCGAACTGATCGGCCGCGTCGCGCCCTCTTCCGTGTCCGTCCTGATCACGGGGGAGAGCGGGACCGGAAAGGAGCTCGTCGCGCGGCTGATCCACGAGAAGAGCCCGCGCCGACAGGCGCCCTTCGTCGCGATCAACTGCGCCGCCCTGCCCGAGTCGCTGCTCGAAGCGGAGCTCTTCGGGATCGAGAAGGGGGTCGCGACGGGCGTCGAGGCGCGCTCGGGAAAGTTCGAGCAGGCGCAGGGGGGGACGATCTTCCTCGACGAAATCGGGGACATGCCTCCCGCGCTCCAGGCGAAGATCCTGCGCGTGCTCCAGGAGCGGGAATCGGAACGCGTCGGTGGCCGCCGGAAGGTGGCGCTCGACGTGCGGGTGCTGTCGGCGACCCATCAGGACCTGGCGCGGATGATCGCGGAGAAACGCTTCCGGGAAGACCTCTACTATCGCCTGCGGGTCGTCGAGATCGCGCTTCCGCCCCTTCGGGCGCGCCGCGAGGACCTTCCCCGGCTCGTCCGCTACTTCCTCGGGCGATTCGCCGCGAGGGAAGGAAAGCCGGTTCCCTCGATCGATCGGGGAGCGATGCGCGCCCTCATGGCGCACCCGTTCCGGGGAAACGTGCGGGAGCTCGAAAACCTGCTCGAGGGGGCCGCTGCGCTGGCGGGAGGGGGAACGATCCGGCGAGAGGATCTCCAGTGGATCGACGCGCCCGTGGACGAGGGGACCCCGGGCGGGGAACCGGACGCGGTCTCGCTCCGGCAGCTCGAAACCCGGCACATCCAGCGGGTGCTCCGCCTCGCGAAGGGAAACAAGAGCCGGGCGGCCCGTCTCCTGGGGATCGACCGTCGTACCCTCTACCGGAAGAAGATATGATGCTTTTTGTCTCAGTAGCAAAATGTCACGAATTTTATGTAAACACCGTATGGTAAACGGATTAATATTTTGTAGACCTCCAGTGACGATTGTTATTGTGACGCTATGCCACAGTATCGTCCATCGCTGTGGAATGGGCAGAGGGGCGTGAAGTCGCTGATGGTGAAAGAGATACCCACCGAGTGCCGCCGCTGCCGGACTGGCAGAAGGCTTGCGATGGGACGGTTTCGCGAAGCAAACCATGAAAGCCATCACGCATCCCGTCGTCGTCGGTTCTCTCGCGAGGGCCGCTCTCTTCGCGACGGCTGCCGTCGCGGCCGGGACGCTGCTGGTGCTTCCGGTTCCCGCCTGGGGCTGGGCAGCGCTTCGTGCGTTCCTCCAGTTCTGAGGCGGTGGACGCGCCCCTGATGGCGAAAGAGGTGTGCCTCTCGATCCCGTCGACGCCGGGGATGGAGCTCGCCGCGACCGCTCAGGCCGAGGCGCTCGGCGAGGCCATGCGGCTCAGTCGGGATAAGATCGACGAGGTCAAGTTCGCTCTGGTCGAGGCGTGCATCAACGCGTTCGAGCACGCCGGACAGAGCGCGGGTCACGTGGACCTGCGATTTCGCGTCTCGCGCCGGCCGGGAGGCTCCGAGATGCTGGAGGTCACGGTGGCGGATCGCGGGAAGGGATTCGACCCCGCGCGCGTCGAGCCGCCGGAGCTCGAGCGGAAGCTCGGGGGCGGCGGGAACAAGCGCGGGTGGGGACTGAAGTTCATCCAGAGCCTCATGGACGAGGTCGAGATCCGCTCGACCGCGAACGGGACGACGATCGTGATGCGGAAGTACAAATGAACGAATCGTGCCGCGTCGAAACCGTCCGCGACGGGGACCTCGCCGTCGTCCGGACCGACGGATACATCAACCGCGAGGGGGGCGAGGAGATCGAGCGCTGCATCCAGCTGCTGATCGACGGCGGGGTCTCCCGGATCGTCCTGAACCTCGAAAAGACGAAGATCGTGAACTCGATCGGAATTTCGATCCTGATCGAGGTGCTCGAGAAGATGATGGAGCGCAAGGGCGCACTCGCCTTCTGCCGCCTCACGCCGACGATCGACAAGACGTTCCGGATCATGGGGCTCGCCCAGTACGCCGGGATCCACGCCACCGAGGAGGAGGCCCGCTCCGCGCTTTCGGCGCCCGCATGACGCGCGCCGGAGACGGCGCGGCGGCCCTGGTCCCGCGGATCCGCGAGATCCTGACGGCGATCGGCGAGGATCCGGGCGACGAGGAGACGCTGCTCGCGAGGATCGGGGACGCCGTCGCGGCATCTCCGGAAGGCGGATCGACCGCGGCCTGGGTCGCCGCCCGGCTCCTGGGCCGGGTGCTGAAGGAAACCCGATTCGAGCTCAAGGAGCGGGTCCTCGAGCTCGAATCGCTCTACGACCTCGGGCTCTCGATCGGCGGGCAGCTCGACCTCGACCGGCTCGCCGACGAGATCCTCCTGCGGTCCATCTCGCTCACGAACTCCCGCTCGGGCGCGCTCCACCTGTTCGACGGCGACCGACCGATCCTCTCCCGTTCGTTCGGCGGGGCGCTGCTGTCGGGTGACGAGGCGATCCGTCTCGACCTCGGCGCGGAGGGGGCGATCAACAACGAGGCGGGCACGCTCCCCATCTCGGGGGTCTGGCTCTCCGAATGCCAGAAATGCCTCGTCGTGCCCATCCAGTCGGAAACCCGGCGGCTCGGGGTGCTCGCCGTCGCCGACAAGGAGACGCGCGACGGGACGATCCGGGACTTCTTTCCCTCCGACGCCCGGCTCCTCGCGCTCTTCGCCAGCCAGGCCGCGACGGCGATCGAGACCGCGCGGCTGCACCGCGAAGCGCTGGAGAAGGAGCGCATGGAACGGGAACTCGAGCTCGCGGCCGCGATCCAGCGGGAGATCCTCCCGCAGGAAGTCCCGGAGTTCCCCGGTCTCGAGCTCGCGGCCGAGAACCGTTCGACGCGGCAGGTCGGCGGCGACTACTACGACTTCTTTCCGCTCGCCGGCGATCGCTTCGCGTTCGTCGTGGCGGACGTGTCGGGGAAGGGCGTCCCGGCAGCGCTCCTCGTGTCGACGCTCGCCTCGGCGATCCACCTGCAGATCGAGGACGCGCGGACGCCCGTCGAGCTCGTCGAGCGCGTCCACCGGCATCTCCGCCGCTTCTCGCGTGCCCGGAAGTTCGCGACCCTGTTCCTGGGCGTGTTCCACACCCGGACGGGAGAGCTCCAGTACGTCTCCGCCGGGCACAACCCCGCGCTCCTCGCGCGCGCCGACGGCTCCCTCGAATGGCTGCCGGCGACCGGCCGCCCCGTCGGCATCTTCGCCGACTCGGTCTGGGAGGAGGCCCGGGCGACGATTCGCCCCGGCGACCGGCTCTGCGTCTACACGGACGGGATCACCGAAGCGCAGAATCCGATGCAGGAGGAATTCGGCACCGAACGCCTCGCCGCCTACTTTTCGCGCGTGGCCGGCCTTCCGGTCCGCGAAGCCGCCTCGAAGCTCTTCGGCGAGGTGCTGCTCTTCGCGGATGCCGCGCCCCAGTACGACGACCAGACGCTCCTGCTTCTCGCGCGCAGCGAGAAGGAGGCGTGACGGGCGGCGCGCGCCGGCGGGAATCCGCCGCGCTCCCGGCGAATCGTTGTAAATTCATCGGATGAGATTCGGCGCCGCCGCCGCGCTCGCCGTGATCGCGCTGGCGCGCGGAGGAGGGGGAGCGACGCTCTTCGAGAACGGCAAAGTCATCGCGGAGCCGGGCGCGCCCGCGGCGGAACTCTCGATTCTCGTCGAAGGCGGCCGCGTCGCCTTCGTGGGGCCGCCCGCCGAGGCTCGCCACCGCGCGCCCGGGGCCGTCCCGGTCGACCTCGCCGGAGCGTTCGTCTATCCCGGTTTCGCCGACGCGCACGGCCACCTCGCGGAGCTCGGCAAGTCTCTGGAGTCCGCGGACCTGAAGGGCCTCGGGTCGGCGGAGGCATGCGCGGAAAAGATGCGCGCGCGGGCCGTCCCCGCCGGAACGTGGGCGGAGGGGGACGGCTGGGATCAGAATCTCTGGACGCCGAAGGAATTCCCCGACGCCCGCACGCTCGACGCCGTGTTCCCGGACCGGCCGGCGTTCGCCCGGCGGATCGACGGGCATGCCGTCTGGGTCGACAGCGCGGCGATGCGCGCCGCGGGCATCACCCGGTCGACGCCCGACCCTCCCGGCGGAAGGATCGTGCGCCGGCCGGACGGCTCGCCCTCGGGCGTCTTCGTCGACAACGCCATGGACGTCGTGATGCGCGCGCGGCCGGAGCCGTCCGATGCCGACCTGCGGCGGGCGTTCACGGCGGCGCTCGCGTCCTGCGCTTCCCTCGGCCTGACGGAGGTCGGAGACGCCTCCGGCTACGGCGCGCGCGAGATCTCGGTCTTGCGCAGGATGGCGGAGGAAGGAGCGCTGCCGATCCGGGTGTACGCGACGATCGGCGCTTTCGATCCCGGCTTCGACGCGCTCCTCGCGGCGGGTCCGAGCATCGGCGAGATGCTCTCGGTGCGCGCGGTGAAGATCTACGCCGACGGGGCGCTCGGGAGCCGCGGAGCGGCGCTCCTCGCCGATTATTCGGACGACCCGGGCAACCGCGGCCTCGACGTGACGCCGCCGGCGCGGATCGCGGCGATCGCGAAAAGGTGCTTCGCGGCCGGTTTCCAGGTCTGGATCCATGCGATCGGGGATCGCGCGAACCGCACGGCGCTCGACGCCTTCGAGGCGGCCGAGAAGGCGGTCCCGGTGCGGGATCCGCGTCCGCGGATCGAGCACGCCCAGGTCGTCTCTCCCGAGGACCGGCCGCGGTTCGCCCGCCTCGGCGTGATCGCCTCGATCCAGCCGTCGTTCACGACGTCGGACATGCCGTGGGCCGAGGCCCGCCTGTCGGCCCGGCGGATCGGCGAGGCGTATGCGTGGCGAACTCTCGCGAAGGCGGGTGCCCGACTCGCGGGGGGAAGCGATTTCCCGGTCGAGTCGAACGACCCTCGGAAGGGAATATACGCCGCTGTCACCCGGGAGGACGCCGACGGCAAACCCGAGGGGGGATGGCGGCCGGAGGAAGATCTCTCCCGAACGGACGCGATCGCGCTCTACACCACCGGCGCGGCGTACGCGATGTTCCAGGAGGCGCGTCGAGGCTCGATCGCGCCCGGAAAGGACGCGGACTTCACCGTGCTCGATCGCGACCTCCGCGCGTGCCGGGCGGGGGAGATCCTTCGCGCGCGGGTGCTGATGACCGTCGTGGCGGGCAACGTCGCTCATCCGAGGTCATGAGACGGGCGTCGCTCGCGGCCGTCGCCGCCGCGGGTTGGCTCGCCGCGGCGGCATGCCGGCCGGCGGAGCCGCCGTCGGCCGATCCCGAGAACGCGGCGCGCGAGCGCATGATCCGGACCCAGATCGTCGCGCGGGGCATCCGGGATCCGCGCCTGCTCGCGGCGCTCCGCGCCGTGCCGCGACATCTGTTCGTCGATCCGGCGCATCGCACGGAGGCCTACGCCGACCGTCCCGTGCCGATCGGCGAAGGCCAGACGATGGCCCAGCCCTACGTCGCGGCGCTCATGACGGAGCTCCTCGACATCCAGCCGACGGACCGGATCCTCGAAGTCGGCACGGGATCGGGATACGAATCGGCCGTGCTCTCCCGCCTCGCGGCCGAGGTGTACTCGATCGAGATCCTTCCCGGCATCTCGCGGCGGGCCCAGGATCGACTCCGGAGCCTGGGCCGGACGAACGTCCGGTTCCGGATCGGAGACGGGTACGGCGGCTGGCCGGAAGCGGCGCCGTTCGACGGGATCCTCGTCGCCGCCGCGCCGCGCCGCATGCCCCCCGCCCTCCTCGAACAGCTCGCTCCGAACGGCCGGATGGTGATCCCGGTCGGAGACTTCTTCCAGGAGCTGAAGGTCTACGCCCGGGATGCGAAGGGGAGCGTCACGGAGAATTCGGTGATTCCGGTGAGGTTCGGCAAAATGTCGGGCGAAGCTTCTGCCAAACCGTAAGCAGGCGCGCCGATACATCGAGCGAATACGGGCGCGTGCCGCCCGCGAGACCCTGCGACCTACGCCGCGGCAGGCCTCGGGATCTCGCGGGCGGCCCGCATCCCGTCTCGCTCGCGCCTCGACGCGCTTCATCGCGGATGCAGACGACTCCGTTAGGCAGGCCTCGGCGCTGGCCCCTTCGGATCGCGGCAGGCTTTCGCCGAAGTAACCGAGGGCGAAAGCTCCGCGATGCGGGACCGGGAGCGTCGGCGCGGGGGTGACGGTGGTCGAGCCGCTCGTTCGACGAGCCGCACCGCCGTCACGTGCCCCGGTCCCCGAGCCAGCTCCCGCGACGGATGGATCGCCGCGCCGGCTAATACTTCCAGTGGCCTTCGACCCAGTAGTAGCCCCGGCTCGAATGCCGCCAGTGTCCCGCCACCCAGTGGGCGCGCGCGTGCGGGCGGCGTTCCCAGTGCCCCGGACTCCAGACGTACGTTCCCGCGACCCAGGCGTGGTGGCCGCCGATCCAGACGTACTCCGGGCCGGGAGAGCGCTCGATCACCTCGACCTGCGCGGGAGGCGGCGCGTGCCGCACGTAGACGACGTCGGCGGGAGGAGGAGGGGGGCAGCCGGCGAGAAAGACGAGGAGAAGAAGAGTTCCGAGGATGGGAAACGTCTTGCGAGTCATTCCGGACCCTCCCGACCGGTTTTGGAGCAATTTTCGGGCCGCCCCTCGCGTCGCGCGGATCGCGCGCAGCGCGCGCTCGGCCGCCGGAAGACTCCCGCATCGCGGTTCGCCCGGGCGGTTAGAATCCTTTCGATGGCCGCCGTCGTCGAGATCGAGGATTCCGCTTCCCTCTCCGAGGCGGGCCGCGCCGAGCTGCAGCGCGCGCTCGAAGAGGGCAAGGTCCTTTTCCTGCCCCGCTCGCCCATCCCGATCGGAGAAGAGGACCGGCGTTTCCTGCTCGGGCTGAAGCAGAGCGGCGCGGGATACCACAAGAACATCGCGTATCGTCCGGCCGCGGATCGCGTCACCGGCTTCGTCGCGGAGCAGCCGGGCGACGCCGAGCGCCTTCGGGGGGTGCTTCGCCGCTACTCGCGCGAATCGGTCGCGTTCCTCTCCTCGCTCTTCCCGTCGTATCCCTCCGCCTGGAGGATCGATTACGCGAGCTATCGGCCGCTCGAGGAGGCGGGGCGGGATCTCTCGGCCTCGAAGAGGAACGACCGGATGCACGTCGACGCGTTTCCGACGCGCCCCACACGGGGCGATCGGATCCTGCGCTTCTTCACGAACGTCAATCCGGAGGAGCCCCGGCACTGGAAAACCGGGACCGAAGTCTTCCCGGCGCTCGCGGAGCGATACGCCCGGTCGTCGGGGCTTCTTTCGAAGGCCCTCCGCGGCGGCGCCGCCGCGAAGGCCCGGGCTTGGGCCGCCGCGCTCGGGCTGCCGGTACCGGCTCACTCGGCGTACGACCGTTTCATGCTGCTCTTCCACGACTGGCTGAAGGCGAACGAGGATTACCAGACGAGCGCGCCGACCGACGAGTTCCGTTTCCCCGCGGGATCGTCCTGGATGGTCTACACCGACACGGTGAGTCATGCGGTGCTCTCGGGGCGGTTCGCGCTCGAGCAGACGTTCCTGATCGGCCGCGCGTCCCTCGCCGTTCCGGCGTCGGCGCCGATCGCCGTCCTCGAAAAGCTCGCCGGCCGCGCGCTCGCGTGAACGATCGCCGCCGCGCCGCCCCGTTCCGGCGCACCAAGATCGTCGCGACGCTCGGGCCGGCGACCGATCGGCCGGGCGTCCTTCGTCGGATCCTCGAAGCCGGCGTCGACATCGTGCGGCTCAACGCCTCGCACGGCGATGCCGGCGCGCACCGGGCGCGGATCGACGCGGTCCGTCGTCTCGAACGAGTGCTCGGCCGACCCGTACCCATCGTCTTCGATCTGTCCGGTCCGAAGATCCGGACCGGCACGCTTCCGGGCGGCGCGCGCGACGTGCTCCGGGGGCAGCGCCTGGTGCTCGCGCCCGAGAGCGAAGCCCGGACGGGCGAGATCCCGGTCAATTACGCGCATCTGGCCCGCGACGTCTCGCGAGGGGACCGGATCCTCGTCGACGACGGTCTTCTCGAGTGGGTCGTCGAGAGCGTCCGGTCGCCGCGCGTGGCGTGCCGGGTCAAGGTGGGGGGAGTCGTCCGCGATCACAAGGGCCTCAATTTTCCCGGCGTGAGTCTCTCGATCGGATCGCTCACGGCGAAGGACCGTCGCGACGTCGCTTTCGCGGCGGCCGCGCGGGTCGACTTCCTGGCGCAGTCGTTCGTGCGTTCCACCGACGACCTTCGAAGGCTCAAGGCGCTCCTCCTCCGCCACCACGCGGCGATTCCGATCATCGCGAAGATCGAGAAGCCGGAGGCGCTCGGAGACCTGGACGGGATCCTGCGCGCGGCGGACGGGATCATGGTCGCGCGCGGGGATCTCGGGGTCGAGCTCCCGGCCCAGGACGTTCCGGAGATCCAGAAGCGCCTGATCCGGCGGGCCAACGAGGAAGAGATCCCGGTCATCACGGCCACGCAGATGCTCGAATCGATGATCGAACACGCCCGGCCGACCCGCGCCGAAGCCTCGGACGTGGCGAACGCGATCTTCGACGGCACCGACGCGGTCATGCTCTCGGCCGAAACGGCGAGCGGCGCCTACCCGGTGGAGTCGGTCGCGATGATGGCGACGATCGCCCTGCGCGCCGAAGAGTCGGAGTTCCTCGGGAGGGCTTCCCCCTCGCGGCGCGACCATTCCGTCGCGCACGCGGTGGCGCTCGCCGCGTGCCAGACGGCTTCGGAGGTCGGCGCGCGTGCGGTCGTCTGCTTCACCGAGACGGGAAGGACGGCGCTGCTCCTGGCGAAGTTCGTGCGCGGCCGGCCGATCTACGCGATGGCGCGCCGCTCGGCCGCGTGCCGCCGCGCGACGCTCTATCCCGGGGTCACCGGGATCACGCTCGCGATGCCGACGAACACGGACCGGATGATCGCCAACGCGAAAATGCGCCTCGAGCGGCTCGGGCTGGTTCGCCGAGGCGACCGGCTCGTCATCGTCTCCGGATCGGCCCGCGTTCGCGGCGCCACGAACCTGATGAAGGTCGATACGGTGTGACCCGGCGGCGGGTTCCGCCGAACGTCCCGGCTATTCGGACCGAAAGTCGTCGAGCGACACGGGCGGGAGGTACTCCCCGATGCGCGTTCGCGACCACCAGGCTCCCGTCTTCCGCCGCGTCGCCCGGTCCGTGAAACGGTAATTCCAAAGCTCCGCGCGGACGAAGCGCGGAGGGTGCCCGGCGAAGGGATCGGCGGCGAGGAGGCGGATGACGTCGCGGTCGCCTTCCAGCAGGCGATGGACGAAGCCGACGAACCAGGGGTTCTGGCGGACGTCGGAGAGAGCGGCGAACCACATCTGCCAGTCGAGGCGCGGCTGGTGCGGCTCGACGAACCGGGGGCGCCGCGAAACGTCGCCGGGCTTCCAGCGGAACGGGTACGGGGTCCAGGCTCGCCCGTCGGCGCTTCCCTCGACGACGATCTCGGGCCGCGTGGTCGTCATCACGGCGAAGAGACCGTAGCCGTTGACCGTCCGGAACGGCTCGGCGGCGGAGGCGGCCGACGCGAGGGCGGCGGTCGCCCGGGCCCGGGGAAAAAGGATCTCCGCCATCTGCACGACACCGAGGAAGAGGACGATCGCCGCGGCCGCGGTGAGGACCGGGCGGCGCGACCGGGCGGGCCCGTCGTCCGCCACGGGGTTCTTCCTCCCCAGCGTCTGGTCGTCGACGAGGAGCAGGCAGAGCGCGAGCGTCAGGGCGTTGAAGAAGGCGTAGTTGCCGGTGAGCCCGATCAGGATCTGCAGCGCGGCGGTCGAAAGCAGCGCGCCGTTCCGGAGCCTCCTCGGGGCGAAGAAGAAGAAGGGCGCGACGAGCTCGACCGCGAACAGCAGCACGGCGGAGATCGTCTGGAACGACCCCGGGATCTGGTGGGCCCACCAGCCGATCGACGTCGGGAGCGGCTGCGTTTCGTAATGGAAGCGGAGCGCGGTGAGGCTCCGCCACGCGCGATCGCCGCTCGCGAGCTTCACGGCGCCCGAGGAGAACATCAGCC
>DASTIQ010000167.1 GCA_035717485.1 Thermoanaerobaculia bacterium
CGAACGGCGGGATCAACCCGTCGGCGAGGGTCTTCGCCGGGCGCGAGACCGGCACCGGTCTTCCCGCCGCGAGCGCCGGGGCGAGCCCCGGTCCCTCCGCGAGCTCGACGGCGTGGATCCGGGCCGACGGGCGGAGCTGCCGCACCGCGGACGCGATTCCCCCCATCAGCCCTCCCCCGCCGACCGGGACGACCACGACCGAGACGTCCGGCAGGTCCTCGACGATCTCGAGTCCCGCCGTTCCCGCCCCGGCGAGCACGACGGGATCGTCGAACGGGTGCACGAACACGAAGCCGGTCTCCTGCTGGAGCTGCCGCAGCCGGTCGAACAAGGTCGCGTTGTCGTCGTGGAAGACGATCCGGGCGCCGTATCCGCGCACGGCTTCGACCTTGGACGCCGGAGCCTTCGCCGGCATGACCACGGCGCACGGAACGCCGCTCCGGCGGGCGGCCCACGCGACCGCCTGCGCGTGGTTGCCGGCGGACACGGTGACGAGCCCTTTCCCGCGATCCTCTCCTTCCAGCGAGAGGACCTTGTTCAACGCGCCGCGCGGCTTGAACGAGCCCGTCTTCTGGAAGCTCTCGCACTTCAGGTGAACGGCGGCTCCCGCCGCTTCCCCCATCGACCGGGAGGAGAAGATCGGGGTTCGATGCAGGTGCCCGCGGAGTCGCTCCGCGGCGGCCCGGATTTCGGCGAGAGGAATCACGCGCCGAGGATATCGCGGCGCCCGGCCCCGCGACGCGAGTCATGCCCCTGGAATAGCGGGCTCGCCTTCAGCCGACCGCGAGGCGATTTTCATCGCGTCGCGGCAGCCGTCGAACGGAAGGTGAAAATCGGGACTCCCCTCGACCGTGCGGCGAACTCAGCGACGCGGAGCGATCGCCGCCATTCGCCGCTCGCCGATTAGAATCGGCGCATGCCTCTCTACGACGTCATCACCTTCGACTGCTACGGCACGCTGATCGACTGGGAGGAAGGGATCGGCTCCGCGTTCGAGAACGCGGCGGCCGCGGCCGGGGTCGAGATCCACCGCGCGGCCGCTCTCGACGCCTGGGCACGCATCGAGCCGGAGGTCCAGCGCGAGGGATATCGCTCTTATCGGGAGGTCCTCGGAGAGACCGCCTCCCGCGTCGCCCGGCACGCCGGGTGGGAGCTCGAGGGCGGCGGGCGGGGGTTCGTCGCGGAGAGCCTCGCGCGATGGGCGCCCTTTCCCGACACGAACGGCGCTCTCGAGGCACTCGCCGCATCCGGGTGCCGCCTGGGGGTCCTCTCCAACGTGGACGACGATCTCTTCGAGGCCACGCGGCGGCGGTTCACGGTCGCGTTCGACTGGGTCGTGACGGCGGAGCAGGTGCGGGCCTACAAGCCGGCGGAGGCGCACTTCCGGGAAGCCCGGCGGAGGATCGGAAGCCGACGCTGGCTCCACGCCGCGCAGAGCCGGTTCCACGACGTCGCTCCCGCGCGCGCGCTGGGAATTCCGGTCGCGTGGGTGAATCGAAAGCGGGAACCTTCGCGCGGAGACCCCGCGCCCGATTTCGAGGTTCCCGATCTCGCCTCGCTCGCGGCCCGCGTGGCCGGCTGATCAGGAAACGCGGGCGTTCGCGGCGGCGGGCGCTTCGATCCGCGCCGAGGTCTCCGGCCGCCCGTAATAGAAGCCGTATCCTTCGTCGTAGCCGCCCGACTTCGCGGGCAGCGCGTTCAGGACGACGCCGATCACGCGGTTCCGGTTCTGGAGCAGCGCCTCCTTGGCGCGAAGCGCCTGCGGCCGCTGCGTCCGGCCGGCGCGCAGACAGAGCACGACGCCGTCGGTCTGGTAGCCGAGGACGAGCCCGTCGGCGATCGGAAAGAGGGGGGGCGTGTCGATCACGACGTAATCGAATTCGCGGCGCACCCGGTCGAGGAGCTGCGACATCGCGGCCGACGAGAGGAGTCCCGAGGGGTTCGGCGAGGCCGGTCCCGAGGGAAGGAGGAAGACTCCGGGGACCGAAGTCCTGACGATGCACCGCGCCGGGTCCGCGTTCTCGGCGAGGACCGAAACGAGGCCGACGCGGGAAGAGGTCCGGAAGATCTCGTGGAGCCGCGGCTGGTGCAGGTCGGCGTCGATCAGCAGGACCCGCGCGTCGAGCTGAGAAAGGATCGTCGCGAGGTTCGCCGCCGTGCACGACTTCCCTTCCCGCGCGAAACCCGACGTCACGACGATCGACTTCACGCCGCCGGGCGTCGAGAGGAGAAGGGCCGTGCGAACGCGGCGATACGCCTCGGCGGTCGCGGAATGGGGATCGTGGTACGGCAGGAGCTCCGGCGCGGGGCCGGCCGCTTCGACGCCCCCGGTGATCCGGCGGAGGCCGCCGGAAGCGGGCGGGGCGCAATCCGGGATCGTGCCGAGCGTCGGCAGCCCGAGATACCGCTGCACTTCGTCGGGAGACCGGAAGCTCCGGTCCATGTACTCGAGGAAGAAGACGAGGAGGATGCCGGCGCCCGCCCCGGCGAGGAGCCCGAGCATCGCGTTGAGCTTGTACGACGGACGAAACCTTGACTCCGGCGGCTGCGCCCGGTCGACGACCCGGACGTTCGACTCCCGCGCTCCCTTCTGCCGCGCGAGAACCTCCGTCTCGGCCTGCCGGCGGAGCAGCGTGTCGAGGAGCGCCCGTTTCGTGTCGATCTCGCCGCGCAGGTTGTTGTACCGGACCGCGTTGTTGTTCCCTTCCATCGTCGCGGTCTTCTGGTTCTTCAGGGCGGCCGCGAGGCTCGCCTCCCGCCGCTGGGCGGTGAGGAAGTCGTTCCGGGCGACGTCTCGCGTCTTCGCCGCCGCCTGCCCGACGAACTGCTGCAGATGCTGCCGACCCCTGTCGATCTGGGCTTTCAGCTCGATCATCGCCGGCCATTGCGGTTTGAACAGGTTCAGTTTCTCGGCGTACTCCCGCTCGAGCTTCGCCTGGTCGTTCTGCATCTGCGTCACGACCGCGGCCTGCGCCGGGTCGGAAGCCGCCGTCGAGGCGCTCGCCGACATCAGCTCGTGGTAGCGCGCCTCCTTGGCCACCCGGTCCGCCACCGCGGCCTCGTAGTCCCGGTTCAGCGCCTCGAAGTTCTGGAGGCCGGAGTTGGATTGCGGGTCGGCGGAAACGATGTCGTTCTGTTTTCCGAATTCGAGGAGCTGCTGCTGCTGCCCGTCGATCTCGCGCTTGAGCTGGGCGATCTGGGTGCCGAGGAACGTCGAGATCTGGTTCATCGCGCCGTACATCGAATCGACCTTCCACTCGATGTAGGAGTCCGCGGCGGCGTTGGCCACTTCCGCGGCCTCGCGCGGCGATCGGGAGACGTAGGCCACCTCGACGAGATTGGTTCCGCGCACGGGCGAGACCTCGAGGCCGTCCTGGACCTTCCGGGCGAGCCAGGCGAGGTGCTTCTGCGCTTCGGCCGCGGTCTTCGGAGGCGCGGACTTGCGCGAGAAGAAGCCGCCGGAAGACACCGGCCGCGCGGCCATGTCGAGCTTCGCGACGACTCGGCGGCCGATCTCCAGGCTCTTGATCAGGCGAACCTGCGTCGCCTGGAAGTCGGGGTCGGGCTCGGCCGGCGCCTGCGGGCCGTCGGAGAGTCCGAGATCCATCCCGGCGGTCCGTTCGTTTCCGATGTCGAGCACCGATTTCGCGCGATACGAGGGGGGCGTCGTGATCGACAGGGCCAGCGCGACGCCGAGGGCGACCAGGACGGAGGCGGCGAGCAGCCACCGACGGCGGACGAGAACGGACCAGTAGTCCGCCAGGTGCGCGCCGCCGCCGGGCGCGGGGCCGCCGTCGGGAGCGTCGAACGGGTTTTCGTCGACCATCAGAGGAAAGACTCCTTGACGATGACCACGTCGTCGGGCTGGAGCACCGGATTCGTCTCGTGGCCGGAGACGATCCGCCCGTAGTGGGCGACGAGCTCGGTCGTCTTCCCGTCCGGATGGCGCCGCTGGATCCGGATGGTCTTGGACGCCCGGTCCGTCAACCCCCCCGCTTTCGCGATCACCGCGAGGAGCGTCACCGCGTCGTTGCCGTCGAACTCGAGCGCCCCGGGCGTCTTCACTTCGCCGAGACAGAAGACCTTCACCGTCGACTTCGCGGGGACGTTGATGACGTCCGAGGGAAAGATCGGAACGTTCCACAGCATGGACGCGTTCTGCAGCAGGTCGTCCGTCGAGAGCTCCAGCGTGTCGGAAAGCGAGTTCTCCGCCCGGCGGAGCACGTAGATCTTCTTTCCCGCCTGCGGGGTGAGCCCGCCGGCCGCCGAGATCGCCTGGAGCAGCGTCCAGTTCCCGGAAACGGTGAGCGAGCCCGGCTTCGCGACGGCGCCGAGCACCGACACCGGCTTGTCCTGGTATTCCTTGATCACGATCGAGACGCTGGCGCGGTTGACGTACTTGTCTTTCAGCATCTCCTCGAGCCGCGACGCCGCCTCACCGGCGGTCATGCCCCCGACCGGGAATTCGCCGAGCAGCGGGAGGTCGATCTTCCCGGCGTCGGAAACACGGCGCTCCACGTTCAGCTCCGGCACCTCGAACACCTTGACGTCGAGGAGATCCTTCGGCCCGATGCGGTACTCGGATCCGGCGCCGGAGGCGATCGGCGGAGCGCCGAGGAGGACCGCGAAGAGAGCGGCGGCGGCGATCGCGATGCGCGCCCGCGCGCTCACAGGTTCGTCCTCACGACGACGAGGCCGCTCCCGGCCGTCGGGGAAGCGAGGATGCGGATCGTCCGGGCCGGCCGCCCCGGCTTGGAGAGCACGACGTCGTGGACCGCGGGGCCGGTGAGGAGCATCGGCGCCGACGGCGTGAAACGGTCCGCCTCGCCGGTCGGCTCGCCGTCGACGGCGACCTCGGCCCCCCGGAGCTCCGGGGCGAAAGCGATCCGGCCCGCGGTGACGTATTCCGCCCGAGGGATCCGGCGGAAGCTCCGCCGCTCGAGCCGCGCCAGCTCGGCGGCGGCGATGGTGCCCGGAGCGTTCGAGGGATCGGCGACGACGCGAAGCCGCAGCTCGCGATATCCGGGGAGAACGGCGCGGACCGCGTGCTCACCGGAAGCGAGCGGGAAGGGCCGTCCGCCCCCTCCGCCCCAGTCGGCGGAGACGCCGACGTACCGGCCGTCCACGAAGAGCCGCGCCTGGTCCGGGCGGATCTCGAAGACGACCGAGCGCCCGGTCCGGAGCTCGCGATCGAAGAAACCGCGCGCAACGGGAGCAACGGGAGAAGAAGCGGAAGCCGCGGCCGGAGCGGTGCCCGGCGCCGCGGCGCGGACCGCCAGGGGGCGGGGCGCCGGGGGCTTTTCGAGAGCGACGGGAACCGGCGCGGGGCGCAGGACGGGGGGCGCAACGACGGGGGGCGCAACGACGGGGGCCGCCGCGGCGCGGGCCGGACTCTCCGCGACCGGAGGTGTCGGCGGACGCACTTCGACGGACGGCGCCGCCGGGGGCGCCGGAGCCGGAGCCGGCCGGCGCTCGGCGTCGCGGAGGTCCTCGAGTCTCAGGCCGGGAAGTCTCTGGCGGGCGAGCGCCTCGAATTCGCCTTTCATCTCGGGAGCGAGCGCCAGGCGGCCCCAGGAGGGAAAGAGCGCCTGGACTGCCTGGAAACGGCGCAGCGTGGCCTCGGCATCGGCGATCCGGCCGGCACGCTGCTGGGCGACGGCGAGCCAAACGAGGCATCTCGAGAGCTTCTCGGGCCGGTCGAGCAACCCGAAACTCGCGACGCGCAGATCGTCGGCGGCCTCGGCGGCGCGCCCGGCGGAGAGCGCCTGCTCTCCGATCGTGAGCCGGCCTTCGTAGAACGCGTCGGGGGACGGGGTGGAGGCCGGAGGCGGTACGGCGGGCTGGGGCGCGGGCGGGACCGCGGGACCGGCGGGTTCGGCGACGCCCGGCCCGGGTGCCCCCGCGGCCGATCCGGCCAATGCCACCGCGACCGCGGCCGTCGCCGCGAAAAAACGGAATCGATTCATGATCACCCCGGGAACTGCCGTCCAGCGAGAACGGCGGGCGACTCGGTGCGCGCGAGCGCCGGGAACCGCGACACGTTGTCCCGGCGGACGTCGGCCGCCGGAGCTTCTTCGGGAGCATGAGGCGCGAGCTTCGATTCGGGCAGGAGCCCGGACAGGCGCTCCCGCACGGCGTCGCCCCGTCCCTCTCGCGCGAGCCGCTCGAGTTCGACGACGGAACGCGCGACCACTTCCGCCGGCCAGGAGGCGAGGCGGCCGATGAAGATCCGCGGATGCCGCGTCTTCTCCATCTTCTCGTCGGTCATCTCGAGCTCTTCGAAGAGCTTCTCTCCCGGCCGGAGGCCGGTGAAGACGATGTCCATGTCCTCGTACGGGGTGAGCCCCGTCAGCGCGATCATCTGCTCCGCGATGTCGAGGATGCGGACCGGCTCGCCCATGTCGAGAACGAAGATCTCGCCCCCCCCTCCCATCGCGCCCGCCTGGAGCACGAGCTGCGTCGCCTCCGGGATCGTCATGAAATACCGTTTCATCTCGGGGTGGGTGACCGTCACCGGCCCGCCGCGGCGGATCTGCTCGCGGAAGATCGGGATCACCGAACCGACCGATCCCATGACGTTGCCGAACCGGACGGCGAGGAACCGCGTCGCGTAGCGCTTGGCGAGATCCTGGACGACGAGCTCCGCCATCCGCTTGGACGCGCCCATCACGGACGTCGGGCGGACCGCCTTGTCCGTGGAGATCAGGACGAACGCTTCGACTCCGAATTCGCCGGCGAGCTCGCCGACGATGCGCGTTCCTCCGACATTGTTCTTGATCGCTTCCGCCGGGTTGCTCTCCATCATCGGCACGTGCTTGTGGGCGGCGGCGTGGAGGACCACTTCCGGCCGGTACTCGGAGAAGATCGCGCGGAGCCTCGGCTCGTCGACGACGTCCGCGATCAGCGGAACGACGGAAACGTCGGGGAAGACGCGCGCCGCTTCGCGCTCGATCGAGAAGAGCGCGAACTCCGCGCGCTCGACCAGAAGGATCCGGGAGGGCCGGTATCGCGCGATCTGGCGGACGAGCTCCGATCCGATCGACCCGCCCGCGCCGGTCACCATCACGGTGCGCGCCCGGAGGAATTCGCCGATCTGTCCCTCGTCGAGCTGCACGCGCTCGCGTCCCAGCAGATCCTCGATTTCGACGTCGCGGATCCGCGTGACCTTCACCTTCCCCTGGAGCACTTCGTAGAGGCCGGGAATGATCCGGACCTTCACCGGAATCGACCGGCAGAGATCGAGGAGCCGCAGGATCTCGCTCCGGCGGATCCGCGCGATCGTGATGACCACCTGGCCGACGCCGTGTTGCTGGACCAGCCGCGGAATGTCCCGCGTCGTTCCGAGAACCCGGATTCCGTGGATCTCGGCGCCGACCTTCCGGACGTCGTCGTCGACGAAGCCCTTGACGTCGAGGTCGATGTCGCCGCGACCGACGATTTCGCGCGCCGCGAGCACTCCCGCCTGGCCGGCGCCGACGAGGAGAACGGCGTGCTTCTCGCCGGCCGGCTGAGCGCGACGGTCCTCGGCGTGACGGCTTCGTTCGAAGGCGACGCGGCGGAGCACCCGGAGAGCGAGAACGCCGCCGAACGCGAACGCCGAGCTCGTCACGATCACGGAGACCGGCACGCGGAACAACGCGAGACGCTCGGGAGCCAGGAAGCGGATCGCGGCGAGGACCGCCGCGGAGCCGAGCGCCGCCCGCAGGAACGCGCGACCTTCGCGGATGCCCACGTAGCGCCAGATGAACCGGTAGACGCCCGCGGAGATCAGCGCGAAGAACTGCACCAGGACGACGAGCGGGAGCTGCGTCCAGCACGCCCGGGCGTCCGCGGACCGCCAGGAAAAATCGAAACGGAGAGCGTATGCGAGGACGAACGCCGCCGCGAGAACCGTGAAATCCAGTGCGATCTGAATCTGGCGGACGAAAGCGCGGGAGAGACTCGGGCGAACGTTCATCGTGCATCCGCGTGAGTTTGCAATCCCTCTGCCAGAATGTCGTCGAGCGTGGGGGGCCTCGCCGAAGAGGGGCGCAGCACGGCACGGGCCGTGTCCCGCAGCACCGCGAGGTCGCTGCGCCAGCTCCGCTGCTCGAGATAAGCGGCGTATCTCCTCAGTTTCCACGGCTGCAGGTGGGCGCGGTAGAACGCCTCGCGGTCTCCGGCGACCCCGGCGAGGAGCTCCTCTTCGTCGCGGAGCCGCAGCGTGACCGGATCGGTCAGGCCCGGGCGCGCCCCGAGAATCGCCCGCCAGCGCGGATCGGCGGCGTCGAAGTAGCGGGGCACCTCCGGGCGGGGTCCGACGAAGGCCATGTCTCCGGCGAGGACGTTCCACAGCTCCGGGAGCTCGTCGATTTTCGTCCGCCGGAGGAGACGGCCCACCCGGGTCACTCGCGCGTCTCCTCGAGCGGTCACGGCCGCTCCCGCCGAGGTCCGCATGGTCCGGAGCTTCACGAGCGTGAAGAGCCGCCCGCTCCTTCCGACACGTTGCTGTCGGAAGATCGGCGACTTCCCCGTCGTCAGGAAAATCGCGGCGCCGGCAATCAGCAGGAACGGAGCCGCGACGGCGAGTCCGGCGAGAGCGGCCGCGACCTCGACGGCGCGGGGGAGGCCCCTTCCGGTCGGATCGCCCCCGCCGCTCACGATCCCGCGGCGGCGGCGCCCGCCGCCGCGGCCGCGTGTCGCCGGCAGAGCGTCTCGATCGCTCCGATCACGCGATCCTGGGACTCGTCGTCGAGGTCCGGATAGAGCGGGAGGCTGACCAGCCGCTCCCAGGCGCGCGACGCCGCCGGGAAGTCGGCGCGCGTCCAGCCGAACGTCTCCTCGTAGTACGGGTGGAGATGCAGCGGACGCCAGTGCACCGACGTTCCGACTCCTTCGTCGCGGAGCCCCGCGAGGAATTCGTCCCGCCCGATCTCGAGCGCCTCGAGCCGCAGGCGGACCGGGAACAGATGCCAGGCGTGCAGCCGGTCCGGATCCTCGCCGGGGAGCTCGATCTCCTCGACGTTCCGGAGTCGTTCCATGTATCGGCGGGCCCGGTCTTCGCGCGCGCGCCGCATCTCCTCCGCGCGCGGGAGCTGCGCGACGCCGATCGCGGCTGCGAGGTCGGTCATGTTGTACTTGTACCCGGGGGCGAGGATCCGGTAATCCCACGCTCCGTTTCCCGTGTAACGCCCCCACGCGTCGTGCGAGAGGCCGTGCAGGGACATCAGGCGCATCCGGTCGGCGAGCGCGGCGTCGCCGGTGACCGCCATTCCGCCTTCGCCCGTCGTGATCGTCTTGTTGGCGTAGAACGAGAAGCACGTCACGTCCGCCGTGTCCTCTCCGCATCGTTGCCACGCTTCCCCCGGCGCGGGGCGCCAGGCGGCCGGGAACGCGTGCGCGGCGTCCTCGATCACCCACAGGCCGCGCTCCTGCGCGAAGCGGCGGACCTTCGAAATGTCCATCATCACTCCGCCGACGTGCACCGGCATGATCCCGGCGACGCGCGTCGCGCGGGAAACGGCCGGCGGGAGCGCGCCTCGCCGGAAGAGATCGATCTTCCGCGCGGCGTCCCGAAGATCGAGATGGAGCGTCACCGGATCGACGTCGACCAGAATGGGAATCGCGCCGCGATAGCGGACGACCTCGGCGGTCGCGGCGAACGTCATCGTGGGCACCAGCACCGCCTCTCCCCGCGCGAGACCGACGGCCTCGACGGCGAGATGGAGCGCGGCGGTGCACGAATTGAGCGCGATCGCGTTCCGGGCGCCGACCGCCTCGGCGAACTCCGCCTCGAACCGCCGGACCTTCGGCCCGGTCGTCAGCCAGCCCGAGCGGAGCGACGAGACGACTTCGGCGATCTCGGCGTCGGTGATCTGGGGGCGATGGAAGGGAACCGCGAGCTCCATGAAACCTCCTCCTCCGTGCCGGCGGGGACCCGGCGGCCCTTCCACCGGTTCCAGAATCGTGCCAACCCGGCGAGGAAGCCGAATCCATAGGAAAAATGCAGCGTCGCGAACGCGACCGGGAGGAGGGGCAGCAGGCGGGCGCTCTGCTTTCGCGCGGCCCAGGCGGACGCGGCGAGATTCCCCGCGCCGTAGGCGCCCGCGAGCCCGGCGAGCGCGAAGCGCGCGGGCCGCCAGACGAAGGACGCGGCCGTGGCGGCCAGCAGGGCGCCCACGAGAGCGGGCGGCGCGAACTGCCGGGGCCGCATCTGCCGGGGATGCTTCTGCACGACGCGCACCTTCCAGAATCCGTACTGGAAGTACTGGCGGGCGAGCGAACGGATCGTCGGCCGGTTGAAGTAGCGGGAGCGGATCTCGGGCGCGAGGAGGATCCTCCCCCCGCGCGCGCGGAGCCGGTAGTTCAGCTCGTCGTCCTGGTCGCGGACCATCTCGGGGTCGAATCCCCCCAGGTCCTCGAGCACGCTTCTCGGCCACGCGCCCATGTACACCGTGTCGACCCACTCTTCGCGGTCGGAGTAGTGGAATCGCGCTCCGCCGACGCCGAAGGGCGAGCTCGTCGCGACCGCGACCGCCCGGGCGAACGGCCCCTCCCCCACCGCCGTCATTCGTCCGCCGACGTTCTGCGCGCCGGAGCGCCTCAGGGCTTCGACGCAGCGCCGAACGTAATCGGGCTCGACGATCGTGTGGCCGTCGACGCGCACGACGACCTCGCCGCGCGCGGCGGCGATCGCGGCGTTCATCGCGGTCGGCACGATCCCGGCGGGGTTGTCGACGATCGAAACCGGCACTTCCGGAACCGCCCCGGCGGAGCGCCGCACGATCTCGCGCGTGTCGTCGGTCGACATTCCGTCGGCGACGATCACTTCCAGCCGGCCGGGGGGCCAGTCCTGCGCGAGGACCGCCCCGAGGCTCCGGGCGATGAAGGGGCCTTCGTTGCGCACGGGCAGGATCACGGTCACGAGAGGTTCGGAAATCATGCGCGCGCCGCCTCCGACGGCGCGGGCGGCGCCTCCGGATCGATGTTGCAGACGACGGCGCGGAACTTCCCGTTCGGTCCGCGCGGGATCGCGTCGCATTCCTCGAACTGCACGGCGATCCGCCCCATCCGCATCCGGAGACGGTCTTCCATCGCGATGCGATGCGGCGGCCCGAAACCGGGAGCGGGGACGATTTTCACCCGGATCGCGGCCCGGCTTTCCTGGATGATCTGGGCCTCGCGGATCGGCAGCCCGTAGAAGACGGGGTTCAGCCAGAAGACGCGTCTCCCGTCGGCGGCGACGAGGAGATCGTTCGAACGGCCCTCGATCGCCGAGAAGACCGGCAGTGCCCGCCCGCATCCGCACGCCGCCCCCCCGCCGGCGACGCGTCCGCGGTCGCCCACGGCGTACCGCACGAGAGGCATGTCGCGGTTGAGAAGTCCCGTGCAGACGAGCCGTCCCGTCTCTCCCGGGTCGGCGGGCCGGTCCTCGTCGTCGCTCCACGTTTCGACCCACCCGACTTCCGGCCACTCGTGGAGGGAGCCCGCCTCGCACTCGCTGCCCGCCGCGGCGATCTCCGCCATGCCGTACGTCTCCCGCACGGCCGGGCAGAGCCCTTCCGCGATCGCCTCCCTCTGCCAGGGAAGGAGGGGCTCGGCGTTCGTGACGACCACGCGCAGGCTTTCCGGCCGCGGGAGGCGCCGCCGCGCCGCTTCCCGCGCGAGGAACGCGAGCGACGAGGGATACCCGATGAGGTGCGTGGGGGCGCGGCGCCGAAGCGCTTCGATGAAGGAGGGCACCGCCTCGGGCGAGAGGTGATTCGCGGAGAGATACAGCTGCCGCATCGGGCGGTTCGAGACCCAGAACGGGGGGCGGCGCGCGTCCGGCCTCACGACCGGCTGCCCGCCGAGGATCGCCCAGCTCTCTCTCCGGTCGACCCCGTTCCACCGCCGGATGCGCGCCTCGTAGATCGCGAACCAGGCCCGAACGGTCTCTCGCGACCACCACACGTCGAGCGGGAGCCCGGTCGTTCCGCTCGTCCGCTCGCGGTACATCCGGCGGGGATCCACGTCGTCGGCGAGGAACTCGCGCGGGGAGCCGCGGAGTCGATCCTTCGTCAGGAGCGGCCAGTTCTCGAGACGATCCCAGGAGCTCGAGTCTCCGCGCCGCCGCCGCTCTTCCCAGTGCGCCCGGTAGAACGGAACTCTCGTCGCCGCGCGGTGCAGCAGACGCGCGAGCCGCTCCTCCCGATGAAGCCTCCAGGCGGCCGCGGGCCACGCGTCGCGCTCGAGCGCCTGCCCGACGAGCGCATCCGTCTCCGGACCATAGCGCCACGACCGCAGCGACAGCCCGCGGATCGACGAAACCACGTCGCGCGCCGGCGCGGGAAGACGGTGGTAGGCCGAGAGCATGCTCACGCCGGCGCTCCCGGCGTCGCGCCGGCGCCCGAGGCGATCTCGCCGAGCAGCGTCCGCCAGGCGTCGAGCACGCGGGGGAAGTCGCACTGTTCCGCCTTCGCCCGCCCGCCCCGTGAAATCCGCGCGGAGAGGCGCGCGTCGTCGACCGCGCGGACGACCGCCGCCGCCAGGGCACGCGGATCCCCCCGGGGAACCACGAGCGCGTTGTCGCCGTTGGCGGCGAGGTCGGGAATTCCGCCGGCGTCGGTCGTCACGACGCAGAGGCCGCAGGCCATCGCCTCGAGTACCGAAACGGGCGTGTTGTCGACGTCGGTCGTGTTGAGGAAGATCTCTCCCCCCGCGAGCACCCCGGGCACGTCCTTCTTGGGAACGGCTCCGAGGATCGTCACGCGGTCCGCGACGCCCGCCGCGGCCGCGGCCGCGCGCGTCTGCGCCAGCGAGCCGTCCCCCTTGTCGGGGCCGATCATCGTGAGCGTCGCATCGGGGTGCTTCGAAAGGACCTCGGCGAGCACGGCCGGCGCGAGCTCGGGCCGGTAGATCCGGTGGAAAGCCCGCAGCCACACGATCCGCGGGCGCGGGCCGGCGCGGAGCCGAAAGGGGTAGCGCGAAATCGCGAGGGGGTTCGGGATGACGCGGACGTCGGGGCGGAAGGGGGCCAGGGCGCGCGCGAGGTACGGCGAAGGGCTGGTGACGGCGTCGGCGCCGCGAAGGAGCCGCCGCACTCGCCGCGGCCACCGGTTCGCGAACTCGGGAAGATTTCCGCCGTGGAGCGTGAGCGCGTGCGGCTTTCCGATCGACCGGAGCAGAGCGGCGACCGACTCCGCCCACACGAACGAAGGACCGCTGTACACGTCCACCTGGGCGGCCGCGTACTCCGACCGCCTCGCCCACACCGTCGCGAGCATGTCCGCGAGGCGAAGCACGCGCCCGGCGCGGGATGAGCTCGTCACGACGCTCCACCCCGCGGAGGCGAGGCCCTCCGCGAGATCCTCGCAGACGAAGCGAATCGACGTCGAACCGGAAAGGAAGTTGCCGACCATGAGGAGCGCCGGAGGCGCTTCGCCGACGGCGGCCGCCGACGGCCTCATGGCGCGGCTCCAGCCGGAAGGGCCCGTCCGGCCGGGACCCGGCGCCCGGCCTCCGCGGGGGCCGCGCGCGGGAAATAGTCGACGAACGCCGTCGCCGCGCCCGCGAGGAGCCACAACCCCTTCCCCGCGAACTCGGTCGAGAAGAACGCCGCGAACAGGACCGCCGACGTCAGCAGAGCGAGCTTGCGCGACGGGGAGCGGCGGATCGCGGAGACGGCGAAAGACCCGACGTACCCGAAAAGGAGCCCGAACCCGAGGATTCCGTTCTCGGCGAGGGTCTTCGCCCACGCCGCGTGAGCCTCCTTGGCGGCTCCGTACGCATAATCGGTCATTCCCTTCCGGATCCCGAGTTTCGCCCAGCTCGGCGCGAATCCCCCCGTACCGACGCCGAGAGGATGGTCGAGGAACATGTACCAGGCGCCCAGCACGAGATCGGAACGGCCGCTCGTGCGCTCGCGAAGCCCCTCCTGCGTGTCGAGCGCCTTGTCGAGGCGGCGCCTCGAGTACTCGTCGAGTCCCGCGAAACGGGCGGTCAGGAACGACGCGAGGAGGATGCCCGCGGCGACGGCCGCGAAACGCGGCAGCACTCCCCGCATCACGAAGAGGAGGTACGCCATGCCGAGGAGGCCGAGCGCGATTCCGCCGCGGCTTCCGGTGAGGAACACCCAGACCATGTCGATCGTCGCGAGGAGCCCGAGGACGAGCTGCGTGCGCGGGCGCCGGGCCGCGGAGAGACCGGCCGCGATCGCGAAGATCCCCGTCAGCGGACAGAAGACCCAGACGTTCGGATTGACGGAGGGGAACCGGTCGCGCTGCAGGAGGAACACGAGACCCGCCGCCGCGGAATTCGCCCCCGCCGTCAGAGCGAGGCCGAGCCACGCGCCGCGGCGGCGGCCCGCGCGGAGCGCGTAGACCAGGAGCCCGAAGGCGGTCGCGGCCGAAAGCGTCGTCTCCATCCCCTCGCTCCGCAGGGGGCTGATGACGATGCCGAGCGCGAGCACGAGGACGAAGAGCGCCAGGAGCCGCGAGTGGACGTCGCGAAGGCGGAGGAGCCGCGGGAGGTGAATGAGGATCACGAGGAGGAGCCAGTAGTTGAACGTGTTCCACCGATAGAGACCGCTTCCGGGAAGGATCGACCGGGAGAATCCGTCGACCGCGCAGAGAATGCCGATTCCCATGAGGCCCAGCGCGGGCCGGGCGAGGCCGCCGATCGCGGCAACGAACCCGATCAGGGTCACCGCGGCGAGGGCCCGATCGAACCCGAGGACGAGCCCCGCCGCCCACAGGAGCAGAGTGCCCGCCAGGAGCACCCGCATCCAGAGAGCGGCCCGCGCGTCCTCGGTCGCCGCTCGCCGGGACGCGCCCGGACCGGCCGAAACCGCCCGCTCAGCCAATCTGGAACCCCAGCCGCCGCGCCACCGGGACGATTCCCGCCTCCTTCAGCGCGACTTTCCAGAGCGGCGCCGAGTAGATCCCGACGCGCTCGATTTCGAATCGTTCCTCTCCGAGATGTCGCGACACCGTCGCCAGCGCCGCCTCGTAACCCGCTTCGGCCACGAGGGCGAGGGTCGTGCGGTCGTACTCCCCGCCCGGGTAGGCGAAATACCTCACCGGACGGCCGGCGAGGCGTTCGAGCTCGGACCGGCTCGCCGTGATCTCCCGCCGCTGGGCCGGAAGGCCGACCTCGGGGAGCCAGGGGTGCGTCTGGGTGTGCGATCCGATTTCGAAGAGCGAGCCGGCCGCCGCGCCGCGCACCATCTCGGGAGTCATCCCGCGATACTCGGCGAGCGTGCGTTCCGGAAGGGGATGCCGTTCGAGCAGCGCCTGCGAAAACCCCCCCGCATCGCCGCTCGTGCGCGCGAGCGCGCCGAGGCGGCGCCGGGCCCGCCGCTTCTCGTCGAGCGTTCCGAGCGGGAGCGTCTCCCCTTGGGCCTCGATCGAGGCGTGCACCCCTTCGAAGCAGAGCGCATCGAGCGCCGGGAACCAGAGGAGGATCCGGCGCAGAACGTGCGCGGTCGAGACGAAGAACGTCGCCGGGATCCCTTCCGCCCGGAGGTACGGCTCCGCGTTCTCGAACGTGCGCGCGAGCCCGTCGTCGAAGGTGAGCGCCGCGATCCTTCCCCGGCGGCGCGCGGCGAGATATTCGGGAAGCGGGACGATCCGGCGGCGGCGAGCGATCCAGGCGAGGTGACGCTCGAAGACGGAGACCGGAAGCGCCTGCGCCGCGCACGAGCGCTCCGCCGGGGCGTCGTCTCCGACGATGCCGTGGTACAGGAAGATCACGGCGCCGCTCCGCCGAGGAGCTCGTCGTACGCGGCGCTGAGGCCGGCGACGAAGCGCCCGACGCTGAAGCGCTCGAGGACGCGGCGGCGGGCCGCTTCGCCGGCGCCGCGGCGCCGATCCCCGTCGCGGATCAGCGCGCGGGCATCGCTCTCCCATCGAACGAAGTCGCCCCGTTCCGCCAGGAGCGCTCCGTCCGCGCCGAGCAGCTCCTCGAGGAAAGGCGTCCTCCAGGCGACGACCGGTACTCCCGCCGCGGCCGCCTCCATGACGGCGTTGGGCAGACCCTCGTCGGCGGAGGGAAAGCAGAAGAGATCGAGCGCGCCCAGCGTCTCCCGAACGTCCGGCTCCGCGCCGGTGAACGTCGTCCGGTCCGCCATCCCGCGCCGGCGCGCGCACTCCTCGAGCGCGCCGCGTTCGGCGCCGTCGCCGACGATGATCACATGGACGTCCTCGCCGCGTCCGGCGAGCCGCGCGCCGAGATCGATCATCTGATCGAAACGCTTCCCGGGATCGAGCCTCCCCACCGAGCCGATCCAGAACCGCTCTCCCGGAATTCGCCACCGCTGCTCCCACCGCGCGCGGGCGGGGGATCGATCGACGACGCGATCCTCCACCGCGTTCGGCAGCGTGAAGATCTTCTTCCGGCGTCCGCCCCGGCTCGCGGCGAGCCGCTCGCCGGCCGCCCGCGAGTTGACCAGGATGCCGTCGACGAGGCGTTCCGTCAGCACGGCCTCGGCCCGCTGCCGCCGGTACGCGTCGAAGCTCCCGCGCAGCGACCCGAGGCTCGCGCGCGCTCCGAGCAGCTTCCCCGCGGCGCCGGCATACGGACTGGCGAAGAGATGCCATCCGTGGACGAGCTCGGGCCGGTGCGGGCGGAGCGCGGCGACGACCGACCAGAGGCGTCCCAGCCGGTTGAAACGGCGCGGGACGCGCAGGAGCGGCACCCCGAGCTCCTCGA
The DNA here is from genome assembly GCA_035717485.1 of Thermoanaerobaculia bacterium. NCBI lineage: Bacteria > Pseudomonadati > Acidobacteriota > Thermoanaerobaculia > Thermoanaerobaculia bacterium. Next base: position 16,669 of record DASTIQ010000167.1, read on the forward strand.
TCGACCTTTCCCAGTAATCGTCGTACCCCGGATGGAGCGTGACGACGACCGGCCGGAAACGGTCGCGGTCGAGATGCGAGAGCCAGAGGTAGAGCTGACGCTCCGCTCCGCCGAGGACGAGCTGTCCCGCGATGATCGCGATCGTCCGGGGTGGCCGGGACATCAGACGCCGAGCTTCCCTTCGGAAAAAGGAACGTTCCACTGTTCGGCGCAGCGGCGTCCGATCTCCGACGACCAGGCTTCGAGCGTCCTCGCCTCGGCGAACGCGCGGCAGCGCCGCCGCAGGGCGGGCCAGTCGCGCTCTTCGGTGAGGACGCGTCGGAGCGCGTCGGCGAGGCGCCGGACGTCGCCGGGGGGGACGATCCAGCCGCGCTCCCCGTCGGCGCCGATCACCGCCTTCGCGGCGCCCGCTTCCGTCGAGAGCACCGGGAGGCCCTGCGCGAAGGCGTCGAGCCACGCCTTGCTGTAGCCCTCGGTGAGCGACGGATGCACGCAGAGGTCGATCTCGGAGAGCGCGTCGGCGAGCTGGGCGCGATCCAGTTGTCCCGCGAACCGGAAAATCTCTCCGTATCCGCGCTGGGCGACGAGAGCGGAGAGTCTCTCCCGTTCCGGCCCTTCGCCGATCAGCGAGACGCGCGGCAGCGGCGACAAGCCTTCCGCCTCGAGGAGCGCGATCGCGTCGATCAGGCGATCGAGCCCCTTCTCCGCCGAGAGCCGCCCGATGTAGGCGAGGCGCGCGGGCCGCGCGATGCCGCGCTCCGTGTCGGGGCGTCCTCGCCGGAGCTCCTCCCGGGAGAGTCCGGTCGCGAAGATCCAGTGGACGTTCCTCGCAGGAGAAACTCCCGCTTCTCCGGTCGCGAGCATCACGTTGCGCCCTCCGGCGAAGGCGCGCATCAGTCCGCGCGTCACGCGATTCGTGGCCGTCGTGCGCGACGTCGGATACCAGGAGCCGCAGTAGCGCACGATGAGGCGCTTGCGCAGCGCGAGGCCGACGAGCATCCCGAGGAGGGGGAGATCGCCGGGCGGAGGTACGTGGACGGCGTCGGCGCCCCGCGCGTGGCGGGCGATCGTCCGCAGATATCCGAAGAGGTGGAGGCCAACGAAGACCTTCCGGCGGAAATCCTGGCCGGCCGGCTTCCGGAAGATCACGATGTCGGCGTTTTCGGGCAGCGGAAGGGCCCCGGGACCGGGCCGGTCGCGCCGTGTCACGAGGAGGGTCATCCGGTCGAAGAGGGACGCGACGGCGGCCATCTGCAGCGGAAAGCCTCCGTTGGAATACCAGCGCCCGGATTCGTCCTGCCAGCATTCCTTGAACGAAACCGCGCAAACACGCGTCGCGCGCCGCGGCGGCCGCGTCGCCGTCCGGGCCAGATCCTCCGCCACCGCGCTCACGCGCCCCCCACGGCGCGGCTCGCGCCGGCCAGGCCCTCCGCCAGGCCCCCCCGCGCAGCCCCGTTGCCCGCCCACTCGCGGGGCAGGGTCACCCTCAGTTCCCCGGCCTTGCACATCGCGGAGACCAATTGCAGGAAAGGGGCCAGATGCCGTTCGTCCTGGGAGTTCCCCAGGGTCAGGGAGTGCGGATGGCCGTAGACGACGACGAGCCCGCCCCGCCGCGCGGAGCGCCGCAGGACCTCGACCGTCCGGCGCGCGAACCCTCCCGGAGTGTTCAGGCGCGCACACGCGATCCCGCGGATCTTCTCGATCCGTCCCTTCTGGTCGAGGCGGCGTCGGACCACGATCTCGGCGAGGCGCTGGTGCATCGGCCGGTAGGCGACACGGCAGAACCGGTAACCGGTTTCCCGGAGGGTTTCGCAGAGCCGGCCGAGGTCGGTCCGGTCCGCGCCGCCGTGGCGGCGCTCGGAGAGGGAGAAGGAGAACCCTCCCGGATAGTCGAACGGCTGGTTCCAGGGCGGAACGAACGTCGCCACCGGCGCCCCGATGCACTGCTCGAGCGCGTTCTTACTCGACGCGAGAGTTTCCCGGAGCGCCGCCGCGCCCAGGCCCGGGAGCCATTCGTGCCGATGCGAATGGCTTCCGATCTCGTGTCCCGCGGCGTGGATCCGCCGGATCTGCGCCGGATCGTGGTAAGGCCGATCGCCGGCGAGTGCCGCAGAGCCGACGACCGCGAAGCAGGCGGGAACCTCGTGCTCCGCGTGGAGCTCGAGCAGGCGCTCCGTGTTCGCGAACTCGAGAGCTCCCCACTCCTTCGGCCCTCCCGGAAGCCGCGACCGATCCCCGCCCCATTGCGTGTCGTAGTCCCAGAAGAAGAGGAGCTCGGCCGGTCCGCTCATCGAACGCCCTCGCGGAGACCGTCGCGTTCCCGCAGGCTGCGCAGCCGATCGGGATCGGTCTCCATCCCGCGGTACTGGACGTACAGGAAGCTCCCTTTCCGGCTGACGATCCGCGCCGGAGCGCCGGCCACGACCGCCCGCGGAGGCACCGACCTCGTCACGACGGCGTTGGCGCCGATCGCCGCGTCCTCTCCGATCTCGACGGGACCGAAGATGACGGCTCCCGGCCCGACGTAGACGCGGTCGCCCAGCGTCGGAACGCCCTCCCTCGGCCGGCCGTCCTCCTCGCCCCGTCCGCCCGACCCGATCACGACCCCGGGACTGAGATTGCAGTTGCGGCCGATCCGGGCGCGGGGGTTGACGACGACGTGCCCGAAATGGCCGACGTAGAGCCCGCCGCCGACCTCCGCCTCGGGAGAAAGCGAGATTCCCGCGAGCACCTCGATCGCCTTGACGGCGAAGACCGAGGCGAAGTGGGAGATCCGCCGGACGGCCGGCCAGCGCGAGCGGACGAGCGGATAGAAGAACCGGTACACCGCCGCCGCCCAGAGGCCCTGGTTCAGGAGGATCACGGCGAGCCGCGGGCGCGGACGGATCCGGTAGCGGTCGACGTCCTCGAGGTAGCAGCGCCACGACGACGCGCAGCCGCCGAGGAGATCGGGAGCCGGAGGGAGCGCCATCGGTCTCACGCGGCTCCCGCCCAGGAATCGCGCGAGCGGGCATGCCGGGGAATCTCCCGCCACCTCGCGGCGCTCCGCGCGATCCCGGCGACCGTTCCGGCGATCTGCGCCCAGGCGTCCGGCCTCCAGGGACGGCGCGCGGCGGCCGCGAGCGCGCGGCCGGTCTCCAGCGCCGCGAGCCGCCGCCACTCGCGCGGGTAGGCGAGCGGATCCGACGCGAGCCAGCGCATGGTGTGGGCGCGTCCCCAGGTGGCCGTCATCCCGAGCCTCCACCCGGAGCGCGCGTAGGGCGCGGGCCCCCGGCGGGTGCGCGGATGGAACGCGAGCGGCCGGTTGATCAGATACAGGCGGCCGAACGCGCTCGCGCAGCGGCTGAGGACTCCGTCCTCGCCCCGTCCGGATCCCGACTCGTAGAGCGCGACGAGATTGTCGAGGCACGAGAGCTCGCGGAGGACGTCGCGGCGAAACGCCATCGCGCCTCCCCAGAGCGCATCGACCTCGACCGTCTCTCCCGGCGGAAGCCCGAAGAACGACACCGTCTGGCCGCCCGGAGTGAGCGCGCCCGGCGGATACGCGGCGGTTCCGAGCCACCGCTCCTTCAGCGCCGAAACGTTCCGCCGCGGCTGATCCCCCGGCCCGTCCCACGTCAGGACGAAACCGATCCCCGCGACCGGCCCTCGCCGCGCGGCGGCCGCGCGCGCTCGATCGAGCGCTTCGAGCGCCTCCTCGCCGAGCCGCACGTCGTCGTCGAGGAAGAGCACCCATTCCCCGGTCGCGTGCGAGAACGCCCACCACCGCTGCCACGGCAGCGCGCGCCGGAGGGACGGGAGGTGCCGCACGCGCCACTCGGGATGGCGGGCCGCGAAAGCCGCGACGACCTCGCGCGCCGACGCGTCCCGCGAGGAGTCGCTGACGATCACCTCCCGGGGCACGAGACGCTGCCGTCCGATCGCCTCGAGCGTTCCGCGCAGCAGCTCGGCGCGTTCGTGGGTCGCGATGCAGATGCTGATCGACATCGGAACACCTCAGGCGGGGGGGAAATCGGCGCGGCGCGGATGGACGACGACGTTCTGCGGGCGAAACGCCCGGATGCACCCCGCGAAGAATTCCTCGTTCCGCGAGACGATCGCCGGGAGCGAGAACGACTCCTTCGCCCGGCGGCGGCCCGCCGCCCCGAGCCGGCGCGCGAGCGCGTCGTCGCCGAGAATCGACAGGATCGCGTCCGCGATCTCCTCGGGCCGGTCGGGATCGACGAGGAGTCCGTCGCGGCCGTCCTCGATCATCTCCGGCCCGCTCCCGCGCCGGGTCGAGATCGTCGGACAGCCCGACGCCATCGCCTCGAGCGGAGCGAGCGCGAACGCCTCCGCGTAGGACGGGAAGACCGCCGCCCGCGCCGAATGCAGGCTGTCGAGGACCGTCCGCCGGTCGACGTGTCCGTGGAAGACGACGCTGTCGCGGGCGGCGCGCGGCAGGATCGACTGGAGATGCGCGCGCATCGACCCGCCGCTCTCCGTGCGTCCGTCCTTTCCGAAGACGTGGAGCTCGGCGTCGCGCCGGCGCTCGGCGACCTTCGGCCAGGCGCGCACGAGCGGGACGACTCCTTTCTTCGGGGTCAGCGTGCCCGTGAACACGATGCGCCGCGCGGACCGGTGGAAGCTCCGGATCGGATCGTCGGCGTCGACCGGGTTGTGCAGCACCGCGTGCGGTCCGCCGGAAAGACGGAAGAGCGATTTCGTGCGGTCGGCCGTGTACCGCGAAACCGAGCACCAGTAGTCGGCGCGGCGGAGCGCCCGGCTCTCGATCCAGAACGCGGTGCGTTTGATCGGCCGCCGCGTCTCGGCGGCGAAATAGCTCGCGGAACCGTGCAGGCGCACGACGACCGGCACGGGAAGCGCGGGCCAGCCGGCGGTGTACCCCTGGTAGTCGGGAGCCTCGACGAGGTCGATCTCCCCCCCCGCCGCCCACCCCTCGATCATCCGGTAGAGCGCGAGGCGGGCGGGCACCCAGCCGAGCCGATAGTCCGGCTCCCGGAGCCGCCAGACCCGGACCCCCTCGTCCTCCTCGTAGTCCGGAGCCGGGTACGAAGGCGGGTAGATCCCCGCCACGCGGACCGAGTGCCCGGCCTCCGCCAGCGCGCGCGCGAGGAGGCGCGTCATCGTTCCGATCCCGCCGTGCGGACCGGGAGGATATTCGCCGCAGACGAACGCGATCTTCAAGCGGCCCCCTCGCGGCGCGTTTCGCCCGAGGCGAGAGCCCGGAGCGCGTCGGAGAGGCGCCGCGACGCCTGGTCCATGGGTTGCTCGACGTGGAGGTGAAGCCAGCGACGGCGCGCGTCGGCCTTCTCGGCGGGGTGCTCGAGCGCGTGCCCGACCACCGCGGCGAGCTCCTCCCGGCTCCGCGCCCAGTGGACGGGCTGGAGCTGGTGCGTCGTCTTGAAGTGCGGAAGCCGGTAGATGTTCTCGAAGCTCCAGTGCGCGTCCCGCTCGGGAGGGTCGTAGGCGATGAAGATCGCCGGTTTGTCGAACGCCGCGAAATCCATCGCCATCGTCGAGCCGACGTTGATGACGAGGTCCGAGTGGGCGACGACGTTGGCGAGCAGCGCAACGTCTTCGCGCGTCGGAACGATCGACGCCCAGTCGCCGCGTCCTTCGGAGCGCCACAGCGGATCGGACACGGCGATCTCCGGGAAACGGGACAGGACGGCGTCGAACCGCGGCGACTTGTCGACCGGGCTCCGGCGGAAGAGAACCTGCGGCCGCCGCGCCGCGGGGATCCCGCGCAGCGCCTCCGCCAGGTCCGCGAGGTAGACGGGATCGTGCGGCGAGGTCACCTCGTCGTCGCCGGAGAAGCAGACGACCGGCCGCGCGGGATCGAGACCGAGCTTCCGGAGGAAGTCCTCGCGCGGCTCGAGCAGCGACAGGTCGTGATAGCTCTCGAACTGCGGAGTGCCGACGACGCGCACCCGGTCGGGCGAAACGTCCGGATAGAGCGCGACGAGCTCGTCCCGCATGAACTCGCTCCAGACGAAATAGCAGTCCGCCGAGACCGGCATCCTCCCCTTCGGGAGGTTGTCCCAGGAGTAGATGAACGTGGCGCTCGGGATTCCGAGGCGGCGCGCGGCGAGCATCGCCGGAACGGCCCGAAGGGACTTCTGATGTCCGCAGAAGACCGCGTCCGGACGCTCGTCGCGCAGGAGGCGCTCGAACGCCCGGGTGTGAGAGGCGCGCGCGGCGAGCGCCTGGTGGAGACGATCGAGGAGGACGATCCGGCGCGGACCCGCCGACAGGCGTCCGAGGAGCTTCGAGACGCGCTCGACCGCTCGGGCCGCCGCTCGCGACGGGGGCTTCCGCGGCTGGATCGGCGTCTGGGGATCGAGGCGGAGCTGCCAGAAGAGCTGCGCGTGGATCTTCGCCTGCCGAACGACCCGCTCGGCGAGCCCGTCGCGGATCTGCGGGAGCTCGCGCCAGGTCACGGTTCCCTTCCACCGGTCGCGGAACGGCGCGATGTCCGTCTCGGCGAGCGCGTGCCACACCCCGACCGATCCCGACTCGAGCAGGAGGTCGATGAACGGCGTGCAGAAGAAATTCCGGATCCCGACGCCGTTGGGCACGATGATGAGGTAGCGATGCCGCTTCATGCGCTCACCGCCGGACGCCGGTCCGCCACCCGTTCGGCGAGGAGGCCCAGTCCGATCCACTGCCAGACGAAGAAGCTGTTGTCGGATGCGCCCTGCCGGTAGTCGGCCCACGCGCGGCGCACCGCACGGGCGTCCAGCCATTCGCCGCCGCGGGCGGCCAGAGCCTCCTCGATGCACCCCGTGGCCCAGCCGGCGAGCTCCCCCCGGAGCCACTCGCGCTGCGGCGTCTGGAGAGGACGCTTCGGCGCCTCGACGATGCCGCCCGGCAGGAGCGGCGCGGCGATCCGGCGGAGGAGCCGCTTTCCCCGGTCGCCTTCGATCTTCCGCGACGCCGGCTGCCGAAGGGCGAGCTCGAAGAGCCGATGATCGAGGAAGGGCTCGCGGAGCTCGGTCGAGGAGCGCATCGAGGCCCGGTCGTTGAACCGGAGGGCCCGCGGAATCTTCGTGTAGCGCGCGTCGCGGTACTGGAGGTTCCGGAGCCGATCCGGAAACGGCGCCGGGAACGCGGGGGCGATCGCGGACGCCCGGAACTCCGGGACGAGGCAGTCCGGACGGACGGGGGTCTGCGTGGTTCCCTGCACGAGCGGCGATCCCGTCCCGCGGTAGTAGTCGTAGCCGGCCCACTGCTCGTCCATTCCCTGTCCGTCGAGGAGCACGATCACGCCGCGACGCCGGGCTTCCTCGAACAGCCGCGCGTACGCGAGCGTCGGGACGCCTCCGAACGGCTCGTCTTCCGCCTCGGCCACCGACGCGGCGAGCGCCGGGACGTCCCGCGCCTCCAGCCGGCAATCGACGTGCGGATGCCGGGTTCGCTCGAGCATCGCGCGCACCCAGGGGAGCTCGTCGTAACGCGCATCGCCCGTCGAAAAGGTGAACGCGGAAACGTCGTCGTCCTCGCCCCGCACCGCGTGCACCATGCCGAGGAGCGTCGAGGAATCCAGCCCGCCGCTGAGGTTGATCCCGACCGGAACGTCGGATCGGAAACGGAGCGCCACCGCGTCGGCGAGGAGCCCGCGGTATTCCTCCTCGACGTCGCCGTCCGAACGGGAGTCGATCTCCTCGCCGGAGCGTTCGGCCAGGTCGTACCAGCGCGCGATCCGAACCGCGCCGTTCTTCCAGGTGAGCGCGTGACCCGGGGGAAGCGCGGCGACGCCCTTCCAGAACGTGCGGTCGGTCAGGTCGGAGATTCCCGACGCCAGATACGCCGCCCATGTCTCGGCATCCTCTTCGGCGGGAACTCCCGCCGCATGGAGGGCCTTGATCTCGCTCGCGAAGAGGAGCTCGCCGCGCGCGCCGGTCGCGTA
>DASTIQ010000168.1 GCA_035717485.1 Thermoanaerobaculia bacterium
GCGGAGCCGGGGGTCCCGCCGCTTCCCGCCGCGGCGCTCTCGGCGCCCGACGCCGATCTCGTCGAACGGCTCGCCGCCTCGAGTCCCGTCCGGATGCGGCTCGCGCTCGGCTGCCGGACGGAACCGGACGCGCCGGGCGCCAACGTGGTCGGAGAGATCCGCGGATCGGACCGGCCCGAGGAGATCGTTCTCCTCGGGGCGCACCTCGACTCGTGGGACCTGGGGACCGGCGCGATCGACGACGGCGCCGGGGTCGGCATCGTCTGCGAGTCCGCGCGCGCGATCGCCGCGCTCCCGCGCCCCCCGCGCCGGACGGTTCGCGTGGCGCTCTTCGCGGACGAGGAGAACGGGGGGCGGGGCGGCGAGGCGTACGCGAACGCGCATCGGGCGGAGCTCGATCGGCACGTCGGCGCTCTCGAGATGGACCTCGGGACGGATCGCGTCTACCGGATCGGCGTCGCCGGAGGCCCGGAGGCGGAGGCGCTCGCGGCGTTCATCGCGGGCCTCCTGAGGCCGATCGGCGTCACGGAGCGAGCCGCCGACGCCAACGGAGGCTCCGACGTCTCCGCGCTCCGTGCGTTCGGGATTCCCCTGGTCGATCTCGACCAGGACGCGTCGCGCTATTTCGACTTCCATCACTCCGCCGACGACACGTTCGACAAGATCGACCCCGGGAACCTCGCGCAGGCGACCGCCGCGACCGCCGTCGTCGCCTGGACGCTGGCGGACGCGCCGGAAACGCCGGGACGAATCCCGCAGGAGAAGAGGACCGTCAAGCGCTGGTAGTTGGCCGGCGCGACGGCCCGCGCCGGCGAGTCGCGGGTCGGCGAGCGGTGCGTCCACGAGTGGCATCGCCGGTCCGGTTTTCGACTCGCGACCCTCGACTATCGGTCTTGTTCCGCGATCCAGGCGTCGACGTTCTTCTCGAGCACGTCGAGCGGAAGCGAGCCGTGCAGCAGCACCGCATCGTGGAACCGCCGGACGTCGAACTTCGGGCCGAGCGCCTTCTCCGCGCGCGCGCGGAGCTCGCGGATCTTCATCTCTCCGATCTTGTAGGCGAGCGCCTGCCCCGGCCAGGAGATGTACCGGTCGACCTCGACGGTGATGTCGTTGAGAGTCTTCGCGGTGTTCCGGGCCATGTAGTCGATCGCCTGCTGACGGTCCCACCGGAAGGCGTGCATCCCCGTGTCGACGACGAGGCGGCAGGCGCGCCACATCTCGTAGGTGAGCTGGCCGAAGTGCGAGTAGGGGTCTTCGTAGAGTCCCAGCTCACGGCCGAGGCTCTCCGCGTAGAGGCCCCACCCCTCCCCGAAGGCCGTGTAGTAGGCGTTCCGGCGGAAGTCGGGCAGGTCCCGGAGCTCCTGCGCGAGGGCCGCCTGGAGATGATGACCCGGAACGGCTTCGTGGAGCGTCAGCGCCTCCATCTCGTAGCGGGGCCGGGTGTCGAGCTTGTACGGGTTGACCATCATGAACCCCGCCCGGCTCCCGTCGGCCGCGCCCGGCTGGTAATAGGCGGTCGTCTGAGCCGGCTGGGCGGCCTCGGGGATGACGCCGACGCCGTACGTGTTGCGTGGAAGGGTGGCGAAGAGGCGCGGCAGCTCGCCGTCGATCCGTTTGGCGATGTCCCGGTATCCGCGCACGAGATCGTCCGCGCTCGTGTAATAGAAGCGCGGGTTCGTGCGCAGATCCTTCAGGAAATCGGCGAAGGAGCCCCGGAAGCCGGTCTGCGCGATGATCTTCTCCATCTCGCCGTGGATCCGCGCGACCTCGCCGGACCGATCTCGTGGATCGTCTTCGGGTCCAGAGTCGTCGTCGTGTGGAGCCGGACCGAATAGCGGTAGAACGCGTCCCCGTCGGGAAGCGACCATGCGCCCACATCCTTCCGGCACGCCGGGAGGTAGCTCTTCTCGAAGTATTCGAGGAGCCTCGCGAACGCGGGCTGGACGTTCCCGGCGATGACCGCCGTCCCTTGCCGCCGGAACCGCTCGCGGTCGGTCTCGGAGAGGGCGTCGGGGAAGCGCGTGAAGGGCTCGAAGAAGGGGCTCTTCTCGGGCGGGCCGGAGGACTCCGCCCGAAGCTGCTCCGGGACCTTCTCCACCGCGATCCGGGCGGCGACCCAGCCGGTTTCGACCCCCTTCTTCAGGAGCGCGATCACCTGGTCGGCCTGTTTCGGGACCGCCGCCAGCCGCGCGAGGTAGGACTCGTAGTCGCGCGCGGACCGGAACGGGGTCTGGGGCGGAACGCTCGGGAGCTCGATCTGCATCCCGGCCAGGGGTCCGATCGCGAGGTACTCCGTCGGAAAGCGATTCCCTTCGATCGCGAGCTCGACGTCGTGGAGGAAGAGGTCGTAGCTCACCCGGCTTTCCGGAGAGAGCGCCTCGCGCCGGAAGGTCCGCAGGGTCGCGAGCTCGCTCTCCGAGCGCCGCTTCCGCTCGGCGATCGCCTCGAAGCTCAGGTCGGTCAGGCGGTCGTTCCAGCGGTTGTCGCCGACGAGGGTCGCGCCCTCCGGGTACTGCTCGAGACCCCACTGCCATTCCTCGTCGAAGAAGCGGCGAAGCCGCGCGTCTTCGCTCCCGGCGGCGGCCGCGAAGGACGAGCCGAAGGCGACGACCAGGACGATGCCGGCGAGTCTGGCGAGCATGGATTCCTCCGGGGCGAGATCCTATTCCAGCCTGGCGCTCTCGACTTCCGGAGCGGGGAGGCTCAGAGCGGCCGGGCGCGCCGGCTTTTCCGGATCGGGGCGGCCCTCTCGGTCGCGGGAGGGCTCGCGGAGCGCTCGACGGAATCGATGATCCGGCGAAGGGCGGCGACGCCGGTCCGGATCCGGGCGACGTCGCTTCCCCCATATCCCAGGATCAGCCCCGCCTTGCGGGTCTCGCCGCTGTAGGCATCCGAGAGGGGCGCGACCCACAGCCCTTCGTCCGCGGCGCGGAGGGCGATGGCGCGGTCGTCCTCCCGCCGTTTCAGCGCCGCCGTCAGATACATCCCCGCCTCGTCGCCGAGGATCTCCAGCTCGCCGCCGAGCTCGCGCCGGATCTCCTCGACGAGCGCCGCCCGGCGCTCCCCGCAGACGATCCTCATCCGACGAATGTGCCGGGAGAACTGCTCCTCCCGGATGAAGTCGGCGAGGACCGCCTGGGGAAGCGTGGGCTGGTAGATCGCGGTGGCCGAGCGAACGTCCGCGAAGTCGGGCACGAGGTCGCGCGGGAGCACGAGATAGCCGATCCGGAGCGCCGGAAACAGGATCTTCGTGAAGGTTCCCACATAGATGACCCGGGAATCGCGGTCGAGTCCCTGGAGCGAAGCGATCGGGAGCTTTCCGAACCGGTATTCGCTGTCGTAATCGTCCTCGACGATCCAGGCGCCCGTGTCTCGCGCCCAGTCGAGGAGCTGAAGCCGGCGGGAAGCGCTCATCGTCACGCCGAGCGGGAACTGGTGCGAGGGAGTGACGAAGACGGCGCGGGCCCGGGGGGCGAGCGCGATCCCCGCCGCGACGTCGATCCCTTCCTCGTCGACCGGGACCGGAACCGCGCGCACGCCCGCGAGGGCGAGGACCTTGCGGATGCCGAAATATCCCGGCTCTTCGATCCACGCGGCGGCGCCGTCGTCGAGCAGGACGCGCACCGCCAGATCGAGGGCGGGCTGCGACCCGCCGCTGATCATGACCTGGTCGGCCTCGCACCGGACGGCCCGAGCGGTTCGGAGATAGCCGGCAACGGCCTCCCGGAGCGACGAGAGTCCGAGCGGTCCGCCGTCCGGCCGGAGGAGGGAGTCGCTGCGGCGGGAATGGCGCGCGACGAGAGACGACCAGACTTTCGAGGGAAACCGGTCGATCGGCGGCTCGGCGATCGAGAAAGCGCCCCGGCCGATCCACCACGGACGAGAGTCGCGGCGGCGGACCGAGTCCACGCGGGCGGCGACGCGGCGCGGCGCCGGGGGAGAGGGGCGGGAGGGTCCCGGAGCGTTGCGGCGGGGCCGAAGAACGTCTTCGGGCAGCGTCCGGGCGACGAAGGTTCCGGATCCCGTCCGGCTCTCGAAATACCCTTCCGCGAGGAGCTGCTCGAAGGCGTTCAGCACGGCGAGCCGGGAAATACCGAGCTCCGCGGCGAGGCTCCGGGTCGAAGGAAGGCGCTGGCAGGCCCGGAGACGACGCTCGACGATCGCGTCGCGATAGCCTTCATAGATCTGCCGATAGAGCGGTTTGCCGGAAGACCGTTCGATCGCGACCAGCGGGAGGATTCCCGCAGGGGCTGCCCGCACCGCGCGAGAATAGTGGCGCTGCCGGTCCACCGGCAAGTGGCCCTTGCGACCGACCGCGCGCGCCCCGAGACTGCGATCTCCGGAGGATCCATGAGACCCCGAATCCGTCGCGCCCTTCTCGCCGCCGCCGGCCTGACGACGATCGGCCGAGTCGGAGCGGTTCCCTCGTCCCCGAGCGCCGCCCGCGCCGTTCTCGTCGAGCTCTTCACGTCGCAGGGCTGCTCCTCCTGTCCCCCCGCCGATCGCCTGCTCGACCGGCTCGGCGCGGAGGAGGGAGCGTCGATCGTGCCGCTCGCGTTCCACGTCGACTACTGGAACCACGCCGGCTGGTCGGATCCGTTCTCCCGTCATGCGTGGTCCTCCCGACAGGAGGCGTACGTGCGGCGCTTCGCGATCCCGGCCGAATACACCCCGGAGGCCGTGGTGGACGGCTCCGTCCAGCTCGTGGGCTCGCGGGAAGCCGATCTCCGGGCCGCGATCGCGGCCGCGGCGTCGCGCGCCGCCGCCGACGTTTCTCTCGGGATCGAGCGGGCCGACCGGAAGGTGGCCGTGACGGTGCACGTCGATCGTCCGGCTTCGCTCGCCTCCCGACGGCTCGATCTCATGGTCGCCCTTTTCGAGCGGGACCGCGATACGAAGGTCGCCGGCGGAGAAAACGGCGGCCATGTCCTCCACGACGCATACATCGTTCGGAGCCTCGACCGCGCCGCGAAGCTGAAGGACGGCCCGCCGGCGACGGAACATGCGATCTCGCTGTCCGTCGAGCGCGGCTGGGACCGCCTCGGCGTCGCCGCGTTTCTCCAGGATCCGAAGACGCTCGAAGTCTTCGGGGCATCGGCCGCGCCGGTGCCCGGAGCGCCCGGGAGCGGCGGTGTCCACTGAAGCGAGGGACGACCACGGTCGTCTTCGCCCGATCCTTCTCGCGGGAGCGGCGGCGGGCGCTCTCGACATCACGGCGGCCTTCGCGACGTGGGTCCCGAAGGGCGTGTCGCCGGTCCGCCTCCTCCAGGGGATCGCGAGCGGCCTGCTCGGCGCGGAATCGTTCCGCGGCGGAGCGGCGACGGCCGCTCTCGGGCTCGCGTTCCAGTTCCTGATCGCGACCGCCACCGCGGCGGCGTTCTTCATGGCGAGCCGGAAGCTCCCGGCGCTGACGCGGCGGCCCCTCGCCTTCGGGGCGCTGTACGGAATCGCCGTCTACCTCGTGATGTACTGGATCGTCATGCCCCTCTCGCGGTTTCACCGGCGTCCCTTCTCGTGGCCGGCGACGGTGATCGCCGTCCTGACGCACGTGTTCTGCGTCGGGATTCCGATCGCCGTGGTGGTCGGGCGTTCCCGCCCTTCCCTTCCCGCCAGGGACGCCGTGCCGAGCGCCTGAGCCCGCCGTTCAGCCGTTCCCGCGGCCGTCCGCGGACGCGCGTCGAATGGCCAGGACGCGGCGCTTCAGGTCGCCTTCCGTCCTCACGTCGCGGACGTCCTCACCCGATTCGGCGAGGGCATCGATCAGGGCACGGATGATCTCGGCCCTCTTGACGACGGCGCCGCTGGCGGCCCGGATGTCTGCCGAGAGGCGATCCAGATAGACGATCTGGCGGTTGAGCAGCACGACCGTGGCCTTGGAATAGGCCTCTTCGTGCATCGGCGGGCGGCCGATCAGCTTGACGACGTGATTTCCGTAGGGTTCGCTGGACATGGCGGGTTCCTCCACGAAGGAAGTGTCGCGCCGGAAACGGTCGGCGGCAATAACCGCTTTGTGTCGGGATGAGAGTGCCACTTCGGATGGCGGCCGCGCCGGAAGAGGGCCCGCCGGCGCGAGGCCGGCGGGCCGCTGCCCGATCGATCAGAAGCTCAGTCGTGCGCCGAAACGCAGGACCCGGGGCGCCTGCAGCTCGGTGATCTCGTTGGCCTGGGCGGTCGCGTCGCCCGTGGTCGTGAATCCGCAGGGTCCGCCGGTGCCGTTGCACGAGCGGTTCCGCTTCTGGAGCACGGTGTTCGAATTCAGCACGTTGAACACGTCGAGCGAGAAGGTGAGGTCCGCCTTCTGGAAGAGCGGAACGACCTTCTCGAGACGCATGTCGAGCTCGTACAGGTTCTTGTTGCGGTGGTCATCCGGGTTGCCGATGATCACGCTCCGGGCGCCGAGGCCATCCCCGGGGTTCTCGCGCACGAAGTACGGGATCGGATAGCCCTGGCGTCCGTAGAGGTTCGCCGAGACGTTGAAGTTCGCCGGAAGCTGGTAGAGGCCGCTGACGTTGAAGTTCCACTTGCTGTTGATGTAGACGTTCGCGAACGCGCCGCTGTTGGCCGCGCCGC
>DASTIQ010000169.1 GCA_035717485.1 Thermoanaerobaculia bacterium
CGCTCGCCAGCGGCGACGAGATCGCCTTCCACCACTTCGCGTCCGAGCACGTCGCGCGCGTGCGGTTGTGGGACGAGATCCCGCCGGGGGCGAGCGGCGCCGCTCTCCTGACGCTCGAGACGCCGGTCGCGGCGCGCGGCGGCGACCGGTTCATCGTGCGGCGGCTCTCTCCCGCGGCGACGATCGGCGGCGGCGAAGTCCTCGACGTGCATCCCCCGCGGAAGGTCTCGGCCGAAGACCGCCGCGTCTTTCTCTCGGGAGATCCCGCGGAACGGCTGGCCCGGCGCGCGGCGCGTTCGCTGTCCGGCGTTTCGCGGGAAGAGCTCGCCCGCGAGGAGGGGCTCCGCGAAGAGGAGGTCCGGCCGATGCTGTCGGCGAGCCTCGCGTCCGGCGCGATCCGCGAGCTCGATTCCGGGCGGCTGTTCCTCGCCCGGACGCGCTGGGAGGACCTCGCGAGCCGCACGGCGACTGCGGCCGCGGAAGAGATCAAGCGCCGACCCGGCGCCGTCGACGCTTCGCGGGCGGCGGTCCTCGAGCAGGTCTTCGGCGGCTTCTCCGCTCGGGACGCCGAGCTCGTCCTGCGTTCGTTCGCGGACGCCGGCAAGGTCCTCCTCGAAGGTGAAAGCGTGCGCCTTCCCGGAGAGCGGGCGCTCCCCGGCGGAGAGCAGAAGATGGCCGACCGGATCGCGGCGCTCTTCGACGCGGGCGGGCTCGAGCCTCCGTCGCCCGGCGACGTCGCGATGAAGCTCTCCGCCAAGCCGAAGATCGTCGAGGGGCTGCTCGCGTACCTCGTCAAGGAGAAGCGGCTCGCGCGCCTCCCGGGCGGCTTCTTCGTCTCGCGCGGCGCGGTCGATCGCGTCGTCGCCGATCTTCGCGCTTCCGGCAAGTCGCCCATTTCCGTTCCCGAGTTCAAGGAGATGTTCCACCTCACGCGCCGGATGGCGATCCCGCTCCTCGAGCATCTCGACGAGACGAAGGTCACGCGGCGGGTCGGGGACAAACGGGAGGTCGTGAAGAATTAGTCGCGAGTCTCAAAGTCACGAGTCGCGAGTCAGGACACCGGGACCTGGGCTCAGGACTCGCCGACCAGCGACTTTTTCCCGACTTCTTCCCGATTGATTTTCGTCAGCGTTTCCCCGAAGATCTTCTCCGGAGAGGGGGTGACGCGAATGGGAGACAAGTCGCCGAAGAAGGAAACCAAGAAGCCGAAGCAGAAGAAGAAAAAGTAACCGCAGGGTTACGGTTCAGGATCTGAAAAAGGCCGGGAGCGATCCCGGCCTTTTTCGTTGGCCGCCGCCCGTCGCAGCGTCGCGGGCGGCACGCGCCCGTCCTTCTCAGTTGATCGGGCCTCGAGGCGCGGCCAGACGGGTTGAAAGACGCGTTCGGGGCGCCCGCCGGCGGGTGAGGCGTACCGGGGCGTACGTTGAGCCCGCCGGCGGGCGCCACGGACGCGTATAGCGACCCGTATGGTCCGCGCGCCAGCCAAGGCTGGCTTCGCGACGCCTAGCGGCGCGAAGCCACCTGCACCCTCGCCATCGCGGTCTCCAGCTTCGCGTTGATGATCTGGAAAGTCTCCGGGCCCACTGTCCGCATCGCCTCTTCGGCCGCGGCCTGCTCGCGCTGCGCGGCGGGAAGGTCGATCTCCTGCGGAAGATCGGCGAAGTCGCAGAGCACGGTGACCGTGTCGTTCGACACCTCGGCGAAGCCGCCGCCGATCACGACGAAGCTCTCCTTCTTCCCGATGCGGTAGGACGCCTGGCCGATCTTCAGCAGCGCGACGAGCGGCGTGTGCCCGGGGAGCACGCCGAAGTAGCCCTGCTCGCCCGGGAGCTCGACCTCGTCGCACTCGACGTCGAGAACCTTCCGCTCGGGGGTGACGAGGCGGAGACGCAGCATCCTACGCGGCTTCCTTCTTCAGCTTCTCGGCCTTCTCGAGGGCTTCCTCGATCGTGCCGCACATGTAGAACGCCTGCTCCGGGACGTCGTCGTGCTTGCCTTCGACGAGCTCGCGGAAACCCTTCACGGTGTCGGCGATCTTCACGTACCGCCCCTCGAGGCCGGTGAACTGTTCGGCGACGAAGAACGGCTGCGAGAGGAACTTCTGGATCTTGCGCGCGCGGGCGACCGTCAGCTTGTCCTCTTCCGACAGCTCGTCGATCCCGAGGATCGCGATGATGTCCTGGAGGTCCTTGTATTTCTGGAGCACCTGCTGGACGTCGCGGGCCACCTTGTAGTGCTCCTCGCCGACGACGCGGGGCGTCAGGATCTTGGAAGTCGACGCCAGCGGATCGACGGCCGGGTAGATCCCCTTGTCGGAGATCGACCGCGACAGCACCGTCGTCGCGTCGAGATGCGCGAAGGCGGTCGCCGGCGCGGGGTCGGTCAGGTCGTCGGCCGGCACGTAGATCGCCTGCACCGACGTGATCGATCCGGTCTTCGTCGACGTGATCCGCTCCTGGAGCTCGCCCATCTCGGTCGCGAGGTTCGGCTGGTATCCGACGGCCGACGGCATGCGGCCGAGCAGCGCCGACACTTCCGAGCCCGCCTGGGTGAATCGGAAGATGTTGTCGATGAAGAGCAGCACGTCCTGCTTCTCGACGTCGCGGAAATACTCGGCGACGGTCAGGCCGGTGAGCCCGACGCGAAGGCGCGCTCCCGGGGGCTCGGTCATCTGGCCGTAGATCAGCGCGCACTTCGATTTCGACGGGTCGCCGGGCGTGATGACGCCCGACTCGCTCATCTCGCGGTACAGGTCGTTCCCCTCGCGGGTGCGCTCCCCCACGCCGGCGAACACGGAGAATCCCCCGTGCTGCATCGCGACGTTGTTGATGAGCTCCATGATGAGGACGGTCTTGCCGACGCCCGCGCCGCCGAAGAGGCCGGTCTTGCCTCCCTTCGAGTACGGTTCGAGCAGGTCGACGACCTTGATCCCCGTCTCGAACATCTCGACCTCGGTCGACTGGTCCTCGTAGCGCGGCGGGTCGCGGTGGATCGACCAGCGCTCCTTCGCGTTGACGGGGCCGAGCTCGTCGACGGGCTCGCCGACGACGTTCAGGATCCGGCCGAGCGTCTCCTTGCCGACCGGGACCGAGATCGGCGCGCCGAGGTCTTCGGCCGCCATCCCGCGCGTCATGCCGTCGGTCGTCTTCATCGAGATCGCGCGCACGCGGTTCTCGCCGAGATGCTGGGCGACCTCGGCGATGAGGTCGATCGGCACGCCGGTCTGCTTCCCGTCGTCCTTCACGCGCACCGCGTTCAGGATCGGGGGCAGCGTTCCTCCGGGAAATTCGATGTCGAGGACGGGTCCGATCACCTGGACGACTTTTCCGATGTTGGCCATGACTTCTCTCCCTCCGGGCTTCAGTCGAGCGCCGCGGCGCCCGAGACGATCTCGATCAGTTCCTTGGTGATCCGCGCCTGTCGCGCGCGGTTGTAGGTCAACGTCAGCGAATCGATCATGTCCCCGGCGTTCTTCGTCGACGAATCCATGGCGGTCATCCGCGCGCCGTTTTCCGACGCGTTGGACTCGAGGAGCACCTTGAAGACCGCGAACTCGAGATACCGGGGGAGGAGGCGCGCGAGGATCTCGGCGGGGTCCGGCTCGAAGAGGTAGTCGATCGCCTGCTCCGAAGCGCTCATCGCCGTCCTCGCGATCGGAAGGAGCCGCTCGACGCGCACGACCTGCGCCATGATCGACTTGAACTCGTTGTAGACGACGTAGGCCGAGTCGATCTCGCCGGAGACGAAGAGCCCCGTCAGGATCTCCGCGATCTCCCGCGCGTGGCGGAACTCGAGGCGCGAAAAGATGCCGGGGTAGGACGCGCGGATCGGGATCGACCGCCGCTTCCAGAAGTCGAACGCCTTCTTGCCGACCGCCAGGAGCGTCACTTCCTCCCACGATTTCTCGCGCAGGAGGGCCCCGACGGCCCGGTTGACGTTGGCGTTGAAGGCGCCCGCGAGGCCCTTGTCTCCCGCGACGACCATCAGGAGCACCTTCTTCTCGTCGCGCTCGGCGAGGAGCGGGTGCCGGGCTTCGCGCACGCGCGCGGAGACGTTGGCGAGCACGTCGCGGAGCGACGCGGCATACGGCCGGGCGGCGATCACCCGGTCCTGCGAACGCCGCAGCTTCGCCGCGGCGACCATCTTCATCGCGCGGGTGATCTGCTGGATGTTCTTGACGGACCGAAGCCGCCGCCGGATGTCGATCAGGGATGCCATGGCTCTCTACTTCGCCTTCGCCTTACGCCGCCTTCGCCTTCGCGTCCGCGTTCTCCTTGAAGAAGCGGGTCTTGAATTCCTGGATCGCCGCCACGAGCGCCTCCTCGGTGACCTTCTCCATCTTTCCGGTCTCGAGGATCGCCGAAGGGATCTCGTTCTTCTCGGAGCGGAGATACTGGTGGAACCCGGTCTCCCACGCCGCGATCGCATCGATCTCGACGTCG
>DASTIQ010000170.1 GCA_035717485.1 Thermoanaerobaculia bacterium
CCGACGGCCGTCGTCGTCGCCGAGCTCGATCTCGGGGCGCTTTCCCGGTCCGGGGGCGCGGCGCGTTTCGCCGAATTCTCCCGCTTCCCGGCGGCCGATGTCGACGTGACGGTCGCGTGCGGCCCCGGGACGTCGTGGCGGGATCTCGAACGAGAGATCGCCGCCGCCCGCCTCGATCATCTCGAGGAGACCGTCCTCCTCAAGCTGTACGTCGACCCGAATCGTCCGGAAATCCGGAACGTGACGGTCCGCCTCGGCTTTCGCGCGCCCGACCGGACGCTCTCGCGGGAGGAAGTCAACCGCGAGCGCGACCGGCTCATCGAAATTTGGAAGCAGAAATTCGGAGAGAACTCATGACGACCGCAGACAACGCCAAGATCTTCGACTCGCTCGAGAAGCGCGTGGAGCGGATCCTCGGGAAGTACCGTTCGGCGACCGAGGAGAACGGGAAATTGAAGGCCCGCCTCGCCGAACGCGAGGCCGAAATCGAGAGGACGAAGGCGGAGCTCGGGACGGCCCGCAAGTCGGCCAAACGCGAGGAAGAGCTCGCCGCCGAGCTCGCCCGCCACGAGGCGGAGAACGAAAAGGTCAGAGAACGCCTGAGCCGGCTGATCGAGACTCTGGAAACGATTGACGCTGCTAAGGTTTAGCCCGTATACTTCCCGGGAGAGGAACCACGGGACATGGCGGAGAACCGGGCCAACGTCACACAGGTCGAAATCTACGGCCAGACGTATACCGTCCGGGCCGAGAGCGACAGCTCGTACGTCCGGGAACTCGCCCGATTCGTGGATGGTAAGATGCGCGAGGTGGCCGAACGGGCGGCCACGGTGGATTCCGCCAAGATCGCGATTCTGGCGGCATTGAACATCTCGGATGATTTGTACCAACGGGAGAGAAGGGGTCAGGGCGATCCGTCCAACGCGAAGGCGAGGGTGGAGCGCCTCATAAAGAAACTCGACGACGCCCTGGAGGCACGATGAGCCGCTCTCGAGCCGGCTCGGGAAACGGGAGAATCGGGAAAGAGGCTGGTCCTGCTTGGTTCGTGATGGAAAAGTCACTCTTGAACCAACATTCACTATTCGGGAGCTTGACTTCCGGCGGAGCGGTGACGTCCCGGTAACCCCGGGAAACTAAAGCTTCGCCTTTCGGGCACCCACCTGTCTGAAGACAGGTTCAAGTCGACTGACACACGGCCAACGCGGGACCTCCCTCGATTCCCCTCCCGCGGCGCTCCGGGACGCCCTGGAGAAACGCGATGGATGGAACACTGGTGATCGCTCTCGTGGCGGGGATCGCGGCCGCGATCGTTGCCACCGTGATCTTTTCCCTCCTGGTGAACCGCCGGACGTCGGGAATCCGGAACGCCGCCCGCCGCGAGGCCGAGCGCCTGCTCGAGGACGCGAAGCGCCAGGCGGATTCGAAGCGCCGGGAGGCGGACATCGAGGCGAAGGAGAAGATCCTCGCCGCGCGGGCCGAATTCGACAAGCAGGCCAACGCCCGGCGCCAGGAGATCGCCGCCCTCGAGAAGCGGATCGCCCAGAAAGAGGAGAACCTCGACCGGAAGCTCGCCCAGATCGAGCAGCGCGGCACCGAGTTCGACAAGCGCGAGAAGGATCTCGCGAGCCGCCAGGGGGAGATCGACCGCCTCGAGGAGGAGTTCCAGGGGCTGATCGACGAGCAGCGCCGGAAGCTCGAGTCGATCTCCGGATTGACGGCGGAACAGGCGAAGCAGAACCTCGTCCGCTCGATCGAGAACGACGCGCGGCTCGAAGCCGCCCACCTCATCCGGCGGATCGAGGAAGAGGCGTCGGAGAACGCCACCCAGAAGGCCCGGCGGATCATCGGGATGGCGATCCAGCGGATGGCCTCCGACACCGTCGTGGAGGCGACCGTCTCGGTGGTCGACCTCCCGTCGGACGACCTCAAGGGGCGGATCATCGGGCGCGAAGGGCGCAACATCCGCGCGCTCGAAGCCGCGACCGGCGTCGATCTCATCATCGACGACACCCCCGAGGCGATCATTCTCTCCGCCTTCGAGCCGGTCCGCCGCGAGATCGCCCGGATGGCGATCCAGCGGCTGATCGTGGACGGCCGCATCCACCCGGCGCGCATCGAGGAGATCGTCGAGAAGGTCCGCGCCGAGCTCTGGGAGAAGATCCGGCAGGAGGGGGAGTCCGTCGCCCTGGAGTTCGGGATCCCCGACCTCCACCCGGAGATCGTCAAGCTCCTCGGCCGCCTCAAGTACCGAACGTCCTACGGGCAGAACGTGCTCCAGCATTCGCGCGAGGTCGGATGGCTCGCCGGGAACATGGCGGCGGAGCTCGGGGTCTCGGTGGACGTCGCCAAGCGCGCGGGGCTGCTCCACGACATCGGGAAGGCGATCGACCGCGAGATGGAAGGGACCCACCTGGAGCTCGGGCGCGAGGTGCTGAAGAAGTTCGGCGAATCGGAGGCCGTGATCCACGCGATGGAGTGCCACCACGGCGACTACGAGCCCCGGTCGATCGAGGCGGTCCTCGTCAACGGGGCGGACGCGCTGTCCGCCGCGCGGCCGGGGGCGCGCCGCGAGATCCTCGAGACCTACGTCAAGCGCCTGGAGAAGCTCGAGCACATCGCGGATGGCTTCAAGGGCGTGCAGAAGGCCTTCGCGGTCCAGGCGGGGCGCGAGCTGCGGATCGTCGTCGAGGCCACGAAGATCACCGACGACGAAGCGCTGTGGCTGTCGAAGGACGTCGCGAAGAAGATCGAGACCGAGCTCCAGTACCCGGGCCAGATCAAGGTGACGGTCATCCGCGAGACCCGCGCCGTGGAATACGCGCGATGACGGCGGCCCGTTGATCCGGATCCTCTTCGTCGGGGACGTCGTCGGCAACCCCGGGCGCCGCGCCGTCTCGGAGACTCTCGAGAAGACGATCGATCGCCGGAAGATCGATTTCACGATCGTCAACATCGAGAACGCCGCCGGAGGATTCGGCATCACCCGCGAGATCTACGACGAGATGAAGAAGCTCCCGATCGACGTCTTTTCGTCCGGCAACCACATCTGGGATCGCAAGGACTTTCTGCCGAGCCTCGACGAACTCGAGGACGTGCTCCGTCCCGCGAATTACCCGAAGGGAAATCCCGGCCACGGGAGCATCGTCAAGAAGACCGCTTCGGGCGTCCCGGTGGCCGTCCTGAATCTCCAGGGACAGGTGTTCATGACGAACATCGACTCCCCGTTCCGGGTCGCGGACGAAATGCTCCCGGCGTTGAAGAAGGAGGCGCCGGTCGTGTTCGTGGACTTCCACGCCGAGGCGACGTCCGAGAAGAACGCGCTCGGCTGGTATCTCGACGGACGCGTCTCCGCGGTCGTCGGGACCCACACGCACGTGCCCACGGCGGACGAGACGATCCGTCCGGGCGGCACGGCGTACCTGACCGACGTCGGAATGACCGGCGCCTACGAAGGGGTCATCGGGTTCAACAAGGACCGTGTCGTCGAGAAGTTCCTCGCCCAGACGCCGCGGTCGTTCGAGACCGCCAAGCGTGACGTGCGTCTTTCGTCGGTCGTCGTCGAGATCGATGAAAGGAGCGGTCGCGCGGAATCGATCGAACGCTGGCAGGTCCGGATTGACTGAGCGGGAGAAGCTGACGGCGATCGTCACCTCCTACAACGAGGAGATCAACATCAAGGAGTGCCTCGAGAGCGTCCTCTGGGCGGACGAGATCCTCCTCGTCGACTCGTTCTCGCGCGACCGCACCGTCGAGATCGCGCGCTCCCTCCCCGGCGTCCGGATCCTCCAGCACGAATACTTCGGTTCGGCGGCCCAGAAGAACTGGGCGATGGACCGCGCGGAGCACCCGTGGGTTCTCATCGTCGATGCCGACGAGCGCGTCACCGCGGAGCTCGCCCGGGAGATCACCGAGCTCCTGACGCGCGGCCCCTCGTCGAACCACTACTCGATCCGCCGCCAAAACATCTTCGTCGACCGGATCATCCGCCACTCGGGATGGTCGACGGACAAGGTCGTCCGGCTGATCCGGAACGGCACCGCGCGCTATCCGAACCGGCGCGTGCACGCCGACATGCGGCCCGAGGGGCCCACGCCGACGATGGACGCGCCGCTTCTCCACTACACGTTCCGCTCCTTTTCCCAGTATCTCGAGAAATTCCACCGCTATGCCGAGTGGGGCGCCGCCGAGGCGTTCAAGCGGGGAAAGAACCCGGGCGTCGCGGAGCTCTTCTTCCGCCCCGCGTGGCGGTTCTTCCGAATGTACGTGCTCCAGGCGGGGTTTCTCGACGGACGACACGGCTTCGTGCTCTGCGCCCTCCAGGCCTACGGCGTCTTCCTCAAGTGGGCGAAGGTCTGGGAGTGGCAGCGATACCGCGCCAACGGCTGGTCGTTCGAGCTCCCCGCCTACGACGAAAGCGCGGAGACCTGGGGCGGGGCCGACACCGGGGAAGACGCGGCGTCGAATCCCTGATCGGAAAAAAGAGAACGCCCGCCGGAGCGGGCGTTCGGACGAAACGGGGCGGGCTCTACGAGCCGGAGGTTTTCGACCCCTTCGCGAGCCGCGACTTGTAGCGCGCGGCCGTGTTCTTGTGGATGACTCCCTTCGCGGCGGCGCGATCGATCTCGGAGGCCGTCCGCGGCAGCGTCTCCGCGGACGCCGAGGAGCGGTGCTTCTTGATCACGTTGCGCAGCTTCGTCTTGACGCGGCGATTCCTCGCGGTCTTCTTCGCGGAGGTGCGGATCCGTTTTTCGGCGGATTTGATGTTGGCCATTCGGTGCGAGAGTCCTTTCTCATTCCCTGGCGGGCTCGGCGCCCGCTTCGTTCCGGCGGGCTCGCCGCCCGCCCGTTTCGGCGGGCCCGCGCCCGCCGCGCGGCGAGCTTACCACCCGCCGCGGTTGCCGGCATCTTTCAGCGGGATTCCACTCCCAGCGAGGACAGCCTCTGCTTTGCCAGGCGAGCCTCGTCCGATCCCGGGTACTCGTGGATGACGTACTGGAGCGCGACGACCGCCTCGGGGCGACGGTTCAGCTCCTGGAGGGCGAGGCCCTTCTTGAGAAGAGCGGCCGCGGACTTGTCGCTCTTGGGCCAGCGCTTGAGGAGCGCGTCGAAATCCGCGATGGCGTCGTCGAACTTTCGCTCGGAAAAATGCGACTCGCCGATCCAGTACTGCGCGTTGTCGGAAAGATCGGTCGACGGGTACCGCTCGATGTATTCCTGGAAACCGGAGATCGCGAGTTCGTACCGTCCCTTCGTGTAATCGCCGTAGGCGGTGTCGTAGAGCTGCTGGGGCGAAGGTCCGGCTGGAATCCCGGGGGCGTTGGGCCGGGGCGCGCCGACGGAGGGCGAGAGCGCGGCGCCGGGAGGAGCCCCCGGACGCCCGAGGTCTCCCTGCGTGGCGGCGATCTGCTGCGAGAGCTCCGCGAGCCGGCGGTTCGTGTCGTCGAGCTTGACGCCGGTGTCGGCGTTCGACTTCAGGAGCTGGCTCGTCTGCTGCGCGACACTCGCGTTGAGCTTCTGGACCTCCTCCTTCGACGAAGACTTGCTTTCGACGGCCTGGATCTGCCGCTCGATGTCGTTCATCTGGCGATGCAGGCCCTCGATGTCGTCCGAAGAGACGCATCCGGCGGCCAGGACGAGCCCGGCCGCCAGGATCGCGAGCGCGGAGCGCCGCGGGTCGATCGCGAGCCTCACTTGCCCGTGATCACGAAGTGACCGCGGCGATTCTGCTGCCAGCAGTTCTCGTCGTGGTCGGTGCAGAACGGCCGGGCTTTTCCGTACGAGACGGTGTTCACGCGGGAGCCGTCGATCCCGAGGGAAACCAGGTATTCCTTGACGGCCGAAGCCCGCTTCTGGCCGAGCGAGAGGTTGTACTCCTCCGTTCCGCGCTCGTCGCAGTGCCCTTCGACGAGGACCTTGATCGAGCCGTACTGTTTGAGCCACTGCGCGTCGGAGGCGAGCGCCGTGCGCGCGTCGTCGCGAAGGTCCGCCTTGTCGAAGTCGAAGAAGGAGTCCTTCAGGTATCCCTTCGAATTGAGGGTCTGGAGGTCTTCCGACATGACGTCTTCGCCGCGGGTGGTCGGCGGCGGCGGCGCGGGAGTCGGAGCCGGCGTCGGCGCTTCGACGGCGGGCGGAGGAGGCGCGGCCTCGGGAGTCGTCGTCGGGGGTTTCTTCTTGCAGCCGGCGGCGAGAGCGACGATCGCTCCGAGCACCGCGGCGAACTTCAGACTCCGATGCATGCGCATTTCATTCCTCCTCAAAGTTGCCGAATTCCCGAGTGTGTCACGGTTCCGACCGTAGCAAAATTCGTGCTCGCTTTCAACGCGTCCGGCGAGGGAAAATGGATTGTTCGCGCGCCGATTCGGCCGTCACGGCACCACCTGGCGCGCCGTTTCAGCACCAAAGGTTCACGGGAACGCCTCCAATGGGCGGAACGAGTCCACGCCCGGACCCGATCCGCCGCGGCGCATTCGCCGGCGAGACCCCCGCGTCGCCCGCCTGCCGCGCGTTCCTCGGGGTAGCGCCTGGCGCGCTCGTGGCGACGAGCGCTCCCGGCTCTAATTCGGGCTCCACGCGGGCTGGCTGTTGTTTCCCTTGTCGGTGATCTGCACCTTGTGCTCGCCGTTGATGTCCATGGTGTAGATCTGGGTCGAGCTTCCGCGGCGCGAGTCGTACGCGATCTTCAGACCGTCCGGCGACCAGCTCGGATGCCCGTTGGATCCCTCCGACGTGAGCTGGAGCGCCTGCCCGGTCGCGAGGTTCATCACGCAGATCTGGAAGTCGCCGCCGTTGCGGCAGGCGTACGCGATCTTGGAGCCGTCCGGCGACCACGCTCCTTCGTCGTTCCAGTCGCCCGCGAAGGTGACGCGGCGCGAGTTCGCGCCCTCGGGATCCATCAGATAGAGCTGCGGCGTTCCTCCCGCGCTCGACGTGTAGAGGATCTGGTTGCCCACGGGGGACCACCGCGGTGTGGACTCGACGGCGTGGGAAGTGGTCAGCCGCTTGAGGCCCGATCCGTCCGCGTTGACGACGAAGATGTCGGGGTTTCCCGCCTGCGATCCGGCGAAGACGATGCGCTTGCCGTCGGGGGAGAAGGAGGGGGATGCGTTCAGCTCGACGCCCGTCGAGAGGTCGCGCCTTCCCCCGCCGTCGCGGCCGATCACGTTCAGATGCGGAAACATCTTCGCGTAGCTCGTGAACACGAGGTGCTGCCCCGCGGGGTCCCACGACGGGTTCATCGCGAGAGAGCGGAGCTGAGTCAGGCGCCGCGGATTCCGCCCGTCGAAATCGGCGGCGTAGATCTCGCGGAGGCCCCGCCCGCCGTCGCGGTCGGAGGCGAAGGCGATCGCGGTCATGAAGTCTCCCGATTTGCCGGTGAAGTACTTCACGATGTCGTCGGCGACGGCATGCGCGATCCGGGGAACGTAGCTCGCGCCCCCGCTGTACCGCTTTCCGAACACGAGCTTGTGGGACTTGAGGTCGTAGACGCGGGCTTCGGCGGCGATCCGGTCGCCGGTCACCTCGAGAAGAGTGTCGACGAGGACCTCGGCCCCGGTCGCCGCCCACCGGTCCGCCGACTCCGACGACGTCGCGTCGCGGTAGCCCTTCGGGTACAGCGCGGAGTCGACGATCGTGAACGCGCCTTCGTAGTCGAGGTCCGATTTCAGCGTGTCGTAGAACGGCTGCCGCACCTGGGTCTCGATGACCGGCCCGGCAGGAGCGATCGTCGGAGGAACGGCGAGCGGAAGCTTCTTTTCGACGGCCTTGTTCAGCTCGAGCCACAGCTCCCGGCTCTCGCTCGGGGGGGCGGGCGTCTGGGCGGCGAGCGCCGCGGCGGCGGCGAGCGCGGCCGCCCCGAGGAAGATGCTTTTCACGAGGACCTCCTCATTGGAACTTGAGATGGACGCCGAGCGAGCTCTCGTGGAAATCCGCCGGCAGCGGCGGAAGCGGCGAAGAGGCCATCACGGCCCGCTGCGCCGCGCGGTCCACGAACGGGAATCCGCTCGTTCGTTCGATGCGCACGTCGGAGATCGAGCCGTCGCGTCCGATCCGGAAGAAGATGACCGGCGGTGCGACCGCCTGGTCCGTCGGCTTGAACCAGTTCGCCCCGATCGAGGCGAGCATCCGCGTGACGTAGTACGAGTAGTTGAAGTCGGCGGAGTCGAAGGCGGAGAGGGACGTCCCGAACGTCGAACCCGCGCCGGCGACGCCGGTCGGCGACCCTTCGGCGGAATCCCCCGGCTGGGGGAGGTCGACCGCGGACCCGCTCGCCTTCTTCGACGCCTGCGGCGACGTGCGCGAGGGATGCACCGGCGGGGGCGGTTCCTTCTTCGGCTTGGTCTTCTCCGGCAGCGGGAGGGCCTTCGGCGACGGTTCCGGAACGTCCTGCGGCTTCTCGATGACCGGACGCGAGACGGTCTCGGGCGCGGTCGCCGTGCGCGTTCCCCGGACGGAAGCGAGCGGCACGAGGCGCACGGCGACCGCCTGCGGCGAGATGAAGCGGCGTTTGACGGGAAGGCGCGAGGCGATCAGGAGCGCGGCCCCGATCCCGGCATGGAGGAGGATCGTCCCCAGGGCGCCCGCCTTCCACTCCGGCGTGCGCATCCCCCTCTCGGCGAGGATTTCCCCGACCGCGTCCACGTCAGCGCGCCCCGCCCGTCATTTCTTCTCGCGGGACTCGGTCAGCATGCCGAGGTTCTCGATCCCCATGCGGTTGAGGAGATCCATCGTCTCGACGACCGTCCCGTACGGAAGCGAGCGGTCCGCCTTGAGGTAGATCGTCTTGTCCGTCCGGCTCCGCATGTACGCCTGGAGCCGCTCCTTGAGGAGCCCTCCGGCGACGGGCGTCTCGTTGATGTAATAGAGGCCGCTCTTCGTGATCGAAAGGATGACGGGGTCCTCCGCGCTCTTCGGGAGATTCGACGCCTCCGCCTTCGGCAGCGCGACGGACACCCCCTGGTGGAGCATCGGAGCCGTCACCATGAAGATGATGAGGAGAACGAGCATCACGTCGACGAGGGGGGTGACGTTGATGTCGGCGAGGTGGTCGAAGGGATCGTTCTTCGGACCGGCGGAGAAGGCCATCTCTACGTGAAGTTCCGTTCGGTGAGGTTCAGGAATTCGAGCGCGAAGTCGTCCATCGTCGCCCGCATCTGGCGGATCTGACCCATGAAGTAGTTGTACGCGATGAGCGCGGGAATCGCCGCCGCGAGGCCCGCCGCGGTGTTGATGAGGGCCTCGGAGATCCCCGGCGCGACCGCGACGATCGAGGTGGAGCCGGACATCCCGATCGCGTTGAAGGCCGCCATGATCCCCCAGACCGTTCCGAAGAGGCCGATGAAGGGGCAGGCGGCGGCGGTCGTCGCGAGGAAGGTCAGCCAGCGCGTCAGGCGCGAGACTTCCGCTCCCGCGGCGCGCTCGAGCGCCCGCTCGATCCCGCTGATGTTCTTGATGAGGAGCCTCGTGCTCGTCGTCGCGGCCGTCGCCGGCTCGTCCGAGCGGGCGGCCTTGATCTGCGCGTCCAGCTCCGCGTAACCGGATTTGAAGAGCGTCGTCAGCGGCGTTTCGGCGAGCTGGCTCGCCATCGTGTTGACTTCCGAGAACCGCTTGGATTTCCGGAAAAAATCGAGGAATCGGTTCGATTGCCCTCGTACCCGCTTCAATCGAATATATTTGGCGATGATGATCAGCCACGAGACCAGGCTGAAGAAGAGCAGGATGCCGAGGACCACCTTCGCGGACGGCCCCGTTTCCCGGAGGAAAGTCTCGAACTGGGACGGGCTCCCTTCGAGCGTCGTCGTGTGGATCGGCTGGGCGTTCAAGACGTTTCGTCCTCCTCGGCGCGGGTTCGGCGGCACGACTCCCGTGCCCGCCGCCGGCGCGGCGACCGTAGCACACGAAACTCAGAGAGGTCAATGAATTCGCGCGTTTTGCGTCCGTTCGGTCACGCGGAATGAAACGGGGTCCTCGGCAGGTTGTACCTTCGATGATGCGAAAATTGACGGCCGGTCTCTTCTTCGCCGCCGCGGCGCTTTCGAGCGGTCCTGCGGCCGCGTCGCCCCCGATCCTGGACGTTTCGGGAATCCACCCGGGCCAGAAGGGGTACGGACTCTGCGATTTCGGCGGCGGCGGCGGGGTGAAGCGCTTCGGCGTCGAGATTCTCGGCGTGATGCGCGAATACGCTCCCAAGCAGGATCTGATCCTCGCGCGTCTGACGGGGAACAACCTCGAGAAGACCGGGGTCATCGCCGGGATGAGCGGCAGCCCCGTGTACGTCGACGACAAGCTGATCGGCGCCGTGGCCTACGGGTGGCCCTTCTCGGAGGAGGCGATCGCGGGAATCACGCCGATCGCGTCGATGCTCGACATCCGGCACGTTCCGGCGAATCCGCCGGTGCCGATCGGCGCCCCGACTCCGGCCGGGGAGCACGCGCAGGCGGAGAGCCTCGTCTCGACGTTCTCGGGGGGCGATTTCGTCGGCGCGTTCCGCGCGCTCGTCGCCCGCGCGTTCCCGGACTCCGCGGGAGCCTCGGGGTGGTCGCCGCTCGCGGTGCCGCTGTCCCTGGCGCCGTTCTCCGCCGCCGATTCGCTCTTTTCCGACGCGTTCCGACGCGCCGGCTTCCTCCCGTCGCCGAGCGGCGCGACTCTCCCCGCGGGTTCGCCTTCGGCTTCCTCCGCCGCGTTTCCGGCCGCCGTCGCCGGTTCGTCCGCTGCCGTTCCGCGGGAGGTGGTCCCTCCGCTCCAGCCCGGCTCGTCGGTCGCGACGATCCTGATCTCGGGAGACATGACGATGGCCGCGACCGGAACGGTGACGTGGGTCGACGGCGGCAACGTCCTCGCCTTCGGCCATCCCTTCCTCTCCATGGGCCCCGTCGAGATGCCGATGGCGGATTCGGAAGTGATCGGCGTCCTGCCGTCGATGTACCGCTCGTTCAAGTTCGCCTCCACCGGAAAAGTACTGGGCTCGATCTCGCAGGATCGCTCGACGGGAATCCTCGGCTCTTTCGGGGGCTCCGCGGCGATGGTTCCCGTGAGCGTCTCGATCGCCTCGGAGAGCGCGCCGACGCAGACGTACCAGTTCCAGGTCGTGCGCAACTCGATGCTCACGCCGATCCTCGCCGCGATGGCGATCGACACCACGCTCTCGACGCTCGAGAAGTCGACCGGGGAGCGGACGCTCGTCTGGAAGTCGTCGATCGCCACGCCGGGGCGAACCGTGCACTACGACTCGGTCTTCTCGGGTCTGAACGCGAAGGACCAGGCGGTCTCCGCGATGGCGCTCCTGACGAATTACCTGATGGCCAACGAATTCCACGACCTCGCGATCGACGGGATCAACGTCGCGATCCAGCATTCCGACGACCTGAAGAGCGCGCGGATCACGGAGGTCGAGCCGGAAAAGGAACGCGTGCGTCCCGGCGAGACGGTCAAGGTCCGCGTCGGGCTCCAGGACTTCCGCGGCACGGCGCGGCACCTCGTGCTCTCGCTGCCGATCCCCCCGGGCGAGCCGCCCGGTCCTCTCACCGTCTTCGTCGGCGACGGGCTCTCCGCGACCGCGTTCGATCTCTCGCTCTTTCCCGCGGACCCGCGCTCGCTCGACCAGGTGCTCGATTTCCTCGACCGGATGCGGCCCGCCAACTCCGTCAATCTCCTCGCGTACCGCAACGGACCGGGGGCGGTCGTCGCCGGGCGCGAGCTCGCGGCGCTGCCGCCGACCGTGTTCGCGATGTTCGCCGGCTCCGGCGCGCGGGACGGTGACGTCAACCTCGCCCACCAGCGGGTGTATTCGGCCACGGTGGAGCAGTCGATTCCGGTGACGGGCTCCTCCCGGCTGACGCTCGAGGTGGTCCCGAAGCTCGATTGAGAGGTTCCATGCGAAAGTTCCTCATGATCGCGGCGCTCTGCGGCGCCGCCCGGGCCGGCGCGTCCACGCCGAAGATCTGGACGATCGACTCCGCCCGCGAGTTCTCCGAAGGGACCGCGCACGGGGTGTCCGCCCTCCCCGAAGGCAGGCTCGCGATGACACGCGAGTCCCATCCGATCCCGGGTCTTTCCGCGACGAAGATCTTCGCGGTGGCCTCGGAGAAGTCGGGGGCCCTCCTCTTCGCCTGCGGGGACGAAGGGCAGATCTTCCGGCAGGAGCCCGGCCGGCCCGCGGCGGTCCTCGTGACGCTTCCCGAGTCGGAAGTGACGGCGCTCGCCATCGGCCCGGACGGAGCGATCTACGCCGGCACGTCGCCGCACGGCAAGGTCTACCGGATCGAGAAGGGCAAGTCGCTCCCGTACTTCGAGCCGCAGGCCGAATACATCTGGGACCTCGCTTTCGACCGGGGCGCGCTGTTCGTCGCGACCGGCGTTCCCGGACGCATTTTCCGCGTG
>DASTIQ010000171.1 GCA_035717485.1 Thermoanaerobaculia bacterium
TGGTCTCCTCGTAATAGACGAGTCGGTGAAGGTGGTATTTCCGGCTGAAGCCGGGAACGAGCCCCGACCGGTGCTCGGCGATTCGCCTGGCAAGGTCGTTCGTAACACCGACGTAGAGGACGCGCCCGGCGTTCGTGAGGATGTAGACGAAATAGCTTTTCACCCGATGGCTCCCTCGGCGAATGATCCCGCGACTACGCGAGCAGATCCTTCGCTTCGCTCAGGATGACATGGGCGCGGCGCGTCAAGCAGCGGGCAGCACATGTCTCAGACAATCGCCACCGAGTTAAGCGGCGCGCAGCGTCCGCTTCAACTCGGCGCGTTCCGTCTTGACTACGTAATCGGGTCTTCCAGCGAAACGCCGAATAGACCGCTGATCATCTTCGGCTCGAACAGCGTCGATTTCTGGGGCAACACCTCGCCCTGGGCGACCACGTCCTGGACCGCGTCGATCGGCGTCGGGCGGAGCAGGATCGCCATCTGCGCTCCTCCCGAACGGGCGAGCTCGACGGCGGCGTCCTCGTCCTTCGGGAACGACACGTGCTCGCCGCGCTCGATCTGCGCCGGCTCGATCCCCAGCACCCCGCGCAGGAACGCGATCTCGAGCGTCGAGACGTCGAGCTTGCGCCAGGCGGCGCTCTTCTCGGCCGGCCAGGCAACCGGGGCATCCGGCCGGAGCGTCACGAGACGGGTGGCGTCCTTCGTGACGACGAGGAACCCGGAGCGGTCGCGCGGAAGCGCCTCGAGCGCCGCCCGCCCTTCCTCGGGGGAGGTGAACGACGCCGTTTCGAAGAACGTCTCCGCCTTCCGGAACATCGCGTCGGCGGAGAAATCCGGGAGACCGGAGACGGCGCGCGGAATCGCGAACGCTTCGAGGCCGGGAGAGGCGACGTCGACGATCGCGCACAGCTTGAACGCGGCCGTCGGGAGCTTTTCGGCTTCGGGCATCTTCGAGAACTTGAGAGCGGTCTCGTAGCGGTGATGCCCGTCGGCGATGAGCGACCCGGCCGTCGAGAGGAGACGCTCGAAGCGGACGTGCTCGGACGTGTCCTCGATCCGCCAGACGTCGTGCCGGTTGCCGGCGAGATCGTGGCACGACAGATCGGGCGCGCGGCGCGTCTGGAGCGCGGGATCGAGCGGCGCGCGCGACAGGAGGAACACCATGCCGAAGTCCGCGTGCGAGGCCATCAGGAGGTTCAGCCGGTCCTCCTTCGCCTTCGCGAGCGTCCTCTCGTGCGGGCGAATCGATCCGCCGTCGTACGGCTCGAGACGGACGAGCGCCACGAGGGAGCGCCGGGCTTTCGTCGTCCCGTCGCGTCCCGGAAAGACGACCTGGTGGATCCAGACGGCCGCGGAGCGCTCGTGGTACATCGCGCCGGTCCGGAGCCACTCCTTGAGCTGCCAGTTCGCTTCGGCGTAGACGTCTCCGCCCTCTTCCTTCCGGGCGTCGAAGTGAACGATGTTCTCCGGGGCGCGCGCGTAGAGCTCCTCGCGGATCTTCGGGGTGACCCGGTCGTACGGAGGCGCGACGAGATTGTCGAGACCGCGTTCCTCGATCGTCCCGGGCGAATACCGGAGGGCGCGAAACGGATGAATTTCCATGGCCGGGGATTCTATACGGGCGATCCCGCGCGGGCGTGATTCGCCCGCACCATTTCCGGCTACGTCGTCGCCGCCCGGGGCCGCCGCGACGGCGCGATCGCGAAATCGGAAAAGAGGATGTGATCGTAGAAGTAGTGGATGAGGAGGAAGGACAGGACGACCACGTAGTAGCACTGGTCCTGCGGGAAGCCGATGCCGCGCCACAGGAAGAGATAGACGAGGCCGGCCGCCAGCGTGAACCCGATCATCGCGCCGTAGTAGCGCATCGTCTTCGCCCTTCCCGACAGCTTCCGGACGAATCCGGAGCCGATCTCTCCGCGCTGCGCCTTGCCGTCGAGGAT
This sequence comes from Thermoanaerobaculia bacterium, assembly GCA_035717485.1. Lineage (NCBI taxonomy): Bacteria > Pseudomonadati > Acidobacteriota > Thermoanaerobaculia > Thermoanaerobaculia bacterium. Next base: position 1,944 of record DASTIQ010000171.1, read on the forward strand.
GAACCACGTGAGCGCGAGGTACTGAAGCGAATGCCACGTGTTGAAGCCCTGGAACGAGACGTCGAGGTTGTGGAAGACCGGGACGATGAACGCCATCGAGATCGTGAGCGCCATGAAGAGGAGGCGCGGCCATCCCGCCACGCCCCGGCGGATCTCTCCCGCCGTGCGGACCGCATAGAAGAGGAAGAGCGCTCCGAATCCCGCCGCGAACACGTACGGAAGCTGCTCGAAACGCAGGAATTTCGGGAAGAGGAGCGGCTGCGAGCCGATGATGAACTCGCCCCGCACGAACTTGAACATCGCCATCGTGTAGAGCGCGCCCAGGATCACGGCGGCGTCGAGCAGCCGGTCGAAAGTGGAAACCGCCTGGTATTTCCGGCGGTACGCCTCCGAGATGTACTGCGCCTGGTGGGTGACGTGGACGGACGCCCAGAAGAAGAACGCGGTCAGCAGGACCGGGAAGGCGTAAACGGACCCCAGGATCACGAGCGTCGGGATGAGCACGAGCGGCAGATAGGCGAGCCACCCGAATCGGCGACGGAACCCGGGCTCGAGCGCGGTCCGGAGATACGTCGAGTACATGTGCGGGCCGCCGATCAGGACCGTCACCGAGAGACCGACGATCAGCGAGGCGGTCGCGACCGAGACGCCGAGCCGCTGCAGGAAGCCGTAGCCCACGTAGGGCAGGAAGACCAGAACGGCGGAAAGCGTGAGGAATCCGAGGTCGAAGCCTCGGCTCCGGATCCAGGGACTTTCGACCGGCGCCGACATGCCGGGACCGGACGCCGCAAGGGCCATGCCTGAACTCCCCTCCCCCGTTTTCGATTATAGCGCCCGGATCTTCGCCGGACGGCTCGCGGAAGTCCTCCAAACCCCCGGGAAGCCGCACGGGAGGACCCGCGCGCGCACCCGGTCGAGCTCTCGTCCGCGCCGGCGCGTCAGTGCTAACATTCCCGCACCGATGAAACGCCTTTTCGGGATCCTCGGTCTCGCGATCGCTGTACCCCTGTTCGCCGCCGAGGCGCCGGAGGCGCCGCTCCCGCTCCTCGCGATGCCCGACACGAACCCGCTCGCATGCGGGGCCGACGCTCCGCCGGGTCTCGTCACGCGCGATTTCCCTTCCGGGGTCGAAGTCATGATCCCGGCTTTCGTCGCCGTGCGCGTGAACGCGTCGGGCGCGATCGAAGAGGTCCTGCTGGTCCACGACCCGATTCCGTCGCTCGAGGCCCAGGAGCGGCAGTCCTTCCAGAAGTGGGAATTCCTCCCGCCGAAGAAGGGGGGAACGCCGGTGGCCGGCTGGGCGACGCTCGAGCTCAACCTGAAGGTCGAGTATTCGCGGCCGCAGATCGCGCGCGCGACCGTCGTTCCCGTCGGCCCCCAGGACGCCGTTCCGGCCGCGCGCGGCGAACGCTGGGACGAATCGTGGCTGACGACGGCTCCCGCGCTCGCGGATCTCAAGGGAGCCGAATCGGCCGAGGCGCTCGACCAGCCGGCCCTCCCCAAGCGCACGAAGTGGTACGCCGACCGGTACAAGGGTCCTCTCGCGGTCAAGCTGTGGATCGAGATCGGCGAGAGCGGCCGCGCCACGCGCCTGGCGCCCGTCGACGTGAAGGACGCCGCGCTCCTGCCGTACCTCGAGAAAGCGATCTCCCGCTGGACGTTCACGCCCGCCCGCAAGGAAGGGAAGGCGATCACCTGCTGGGCCGTCCTCGAGCTCGGCGGGACGATCAGCTACGACGTGTCACTCGTTCGCGCCGCCTCGATCAAGAAATCCGTCGGCCCGTAGCCGGCGGCGAGGCGCGCCCCGTCGCGAGTCACGGGTCGCGAGTCGAAAGTCGGGGACGTGCCGCCGGCGCCGCCCCTACGCCTTTCAAACCACCGAGGTCGCTGTCGGCTCCTCAGCAAGCGACCAACGCTCAAACCGGGAGATCGCTCCGCTTCCGCCTTCGAGTTAGGCTACGCCGCGGCAGATCGCTCGCGACGACGGAAGCCGGTCGCTCGATGTATCGCGAGCCGGATATCTTCTACTTGGCCTCCAGCCAGTTGCGACCCACGCCCACATCCACCTTCAACGGCACCGCCAGCGTCGCCGCGCTCTCCATCCCCGCGACGATCCGCGCGCGCGCGTCGTCGAGCTCGTCGTCCGGGACCTCGAAGAGGAGCTCGTCGTGGACCTGGAGGAGCATCCGGGTCCGCATCTTCGCCTCGCGGAGCGTGCGGTCGACCGCGATCATGGCGAGCTTGACGATGTCCGCCGCGGACCCCTGGAACGGGGCGTTCTGCGCCATCCGCTCGGCGTTGGCGCGCACCATCCCGTTGCTCGACCGGATTTCCGGGATCGGGCGCTCGCGGCCGAAGATCGTCGTGACGAGGCCCTCGCGCCGCGCCCCCTCGACGACGGACTCGAGGGTCGCGCGCACGCCGGGGAACTGCGCGAAGTACGCTTCGATGAACAGCTTGGCCTCCCCCGTCGGGACGCCGAGATCCTTGGCGAGCGAAAACGCGCCCATCCCGTAGAGCAGGCCGAAATTGATCCGCTTCGCCGCGATCCGCATCTCGAGGGTGACGAGATCGGGCGACACGTTGAATACCTTCGCGGCGGTCGCGCGATGCACGTCCTGTCCCTCGGCGAACGCCTGGATCATCGAGGCGTCCCCGGAGACGTGCGCGAGGATCCGGAGCTCGATCTGCGAATAGTCCGCGGCGAGGAGACGGTGTCCTTCCGGCGCGATGAAGCCGCGGCGGATCTCGCGCCCCGCCTCCGTCCGGATCGGGATGTTCTGGAGGTTCGGATCCGATGAGGAGAGCCGGCCGGTCGCCGCGACGGTCTGGTTGAACTTCGCGTGGATGCGGTCGCCGGCGTCGACGAGGAGCGGGAGCGCGTCGGCATACGTCCCCTTCAGCTTGGAGATCTCCCGATGCTCCATGAGGAGCGACGCGATCCGGTATCCCTGCGACGCGAGACCCTGGAGCGTCTCGACGCCCGTCGAGTACGTCTTCGTCTTGGCCGTGCGCTTCCCCGCCGGGAGGTTCAGCTTCTCGAAGAGAATCCGCGAGAGCTGCGGCGGCGACGCGACGTTGAACGCCTCTCCCGCCTCCGAGAAGATCTCCGACTCGAGGCGCGCGAGGTCGGCCGCCATCCGCTCCGACAGGGCCTTCAGGTACGGCACGTCGACGAGCACTCCGGCCGCCTCCATCCGCGCGAGCACGGGAGTGAGCGGGCTCTCGATCCGGTCGAAGACGCGACGCAGGTTCGGCTTCGCGTCGAGCTCGGCCCCGAGCTTTTCCCGCATCTCGAGGGCCCAGCGCGCCCGCTCCGCGGCGTAGCGGGCCGCCGTCGCGAGCGATCCCGGCGGAATGCCCGCCTCCCTGGCCGTCGCCGCTTTTCGCCGGAAGAGATCGAGCGCGATCGCCTCGAACTCCGGATTCGACGTTCCGCTCGCGAGCACGTAGCGGGCGACGCACGGATCGAAGATCGTCGGAAGGTCTTCGACGCCGTGGCGGAGGAGGAACGCGTCGACTCCCTTCGCGTCCGGCGACACCCACGAGACCCCGCGCATCCCGGCCAGACGCCGCGCGAGCTCCTCGCCGGTCTCTTCTCCGACGGCGGTCGCGGCGCCGTCGGAGATCGCGAACAGGAAGCGCGGAACTCCCGGAGCGTCGGCGGGCCGGCCGAGCGGAAGGTTTCCCGACTCTCCCTCCGGCGCGGGGCTCGGCGCCGGGCTTCCGTTCCCCGGGACGCCGAGCGGAACGATCGAAACGCCGAGCGCTTCGCATCCGGCGGCCGGCGCGAACCGCTCGTCCTCCGAGAGCTTCCGGAAGGACACTTCCTCGACGGAGCCGGGAGCGGCCGCCTCGAGCTCCTCGACGAGCGAATGGAATTCGAGCTCCGAATAGAGCGCCTTCAGCTTCTCCGGGTCGGCCGGGTCGAGCTTCAGCGCCTCCATGTCGAGCTCGACCGGGAGCGTCCGTTCGAGCTCGACCAGCCGGCGCGACAGCCGCGCGGATTCGGCGCCGGAGAGAAGCGCCTCGCGCGCCTTCCTGGCCGTCACCTCGGGGGCGTGCGCGAGCACTTCTTCGAGCGAGCCGTACTGCTGGACGAGCTTCCTCGCGCCGACTTCTCCGATCCCGGGGACGCCCGGGACGTTGTCGGAGGCGTCGCCCATGATCGCGAGGACGTCGCCGACGCGCTCCGGCGGCACGCCGAAGAACTCCTCGACGCCGGCGGCGTCGAGCATCTTCTCGCGCATCGCCTGGTACATGCGGATTCTCGGGCCGACGAGCTGCAGGAAATCCTTGTCCGTCGTGAAGAGCACCACGTCGATCCCCTGCGCGGCGGCTTTCGTCGCGAGAGTCGCGATCACGTCGTCCGCTTCGAAGCCGTGGAGCTCGAGGATCGGCATCCGGAAGGCCTCGCAGAGGCGCCGGATATAGGGAATCTGGACCGCGAGATCGTCCGCCATCGGCTTTCTCTGGGCCTTGTAGTCGGCGTACGCCTCCTTGCGGGCGGTCGATTCCGAGATGTCGAAAGCGATCCCGACGTGCGTCGGCTTGTGCTCCCGGACGAGCTTCCTCAGGATCGCGGCGAAACCGTAGACGGCGTTGGTCGGAAATCCCTTCGAGTTGTTGAGCGACCGGATCGCGTGGAACGCCCGGTGGAGGGCGTTGGAACCGTCGACGAGATAGAGGAGAGGACGCTTCGCGGCCACGTTTTCGAGTCTAGCAGGCCCCACCGCTGCCGATTACGGCGGGGCGAGAACTCGGTGCGAGGGCAGCGCGAGCGCGCTCCCGCTCCGGTTACTCCACGCGGCGGCGGAGCCGGCTTACATGGCGCCAGACGTACAAGACGACCGCGAGGAGAATCGCGGCTCCGATCGCCGCGTCGAACCGGTGGAAATAGGCGCCCAGTACCGTCCAGTGCTCGCCCAGTTTCGACCCGATCCAGGCGAGCCCGAGGCACCACGGCAGCGATCCCGCGAAGGTGTAGAGAACGAAGCGGCGCATGTCCATGCGCGAGACGCCCGCCGGGAAGGCGATGAACGTGCGGATGACGGGGAGGAGCCGCGCGACGAAGACGACCGGCTCCCCGTGCCGCTGGAAAAGGCGATCGGCGAGGTCGAGGTCGTGGTGCGACAGCAGCACCCACTTCCCGTACTTCTCGATGAGCGGCCGTCCGCCGTAGAGACCGAGGTAATACGCGGGGATCGATCCGACGACGCATCCGACGGCGCCGAAGAACCCCAGCCAGCCGACCGCGAAGCGTCCCCGCGAGGCGAGGAAACCGGCGAACGGCATGATGAGCTCGGAAGGAAGGGGGATGCAGGCGGACTCGATCGCCATCAGTCCCGCCACGCCGGCGTAGCCGCCCGACTGGATGGTCGTCAGGACGAACCGGGAGACGAGCGTGATCAGGCGGCCCAACAAAGCCCGCGCACGATAGCACGGGACCGTCGCGGGAGCGGGCCCGGGAAAG
>DASTIQ010000172.1 GCA_035717485.1 Thermoanaerobaculia bacterium
TCCCGCGCCGGAATCACCGCCGGCCGACGCCACGCCGTAGAGGTTTCCGTCGGGATCGGCGGTCAATCCCGCAAAAGGCTGGGATCCGTCGCTTCCGTTGGTGAACGAGTAGAGCACCTGGAGCGAGCCGGCTCCCCCGCCCGAGGGAAGCCGGAATACGGAACCCTGACTCGAATCTCCGCCGAAAGGAGAGGTGCCGAAGAGAGCGCCCTCCGCGTCGACGAGGAGCGGAGATTGCGGCTGGATCGCATCGATTCCCGTGAAGCCGTAGAGAACCGAGAAAGAATCGGCGTTCACGCATACGGCGACGGAAAGCGCCGCCGCGAGACCGGCGATCCGGAGCCTCCCGGAGAGTCCCGACATCCTCAGTACTCTCCTAACCGCGGGGGCGGCCGGAATGTTTCGCCATGCCTTCATGGAGCCTCGATCCGATACGGATATCCGGGGGCGCCGGGATCCTTCCCGTCGACTCGGAGAGGCCTCGTCGCCGGGGCGCTCCGGTCGAGCTCGCTCGAAAGAAGGAAGGCGAGCGCATCGGGACCGCGGGCGAGAAACCGCCGAACCTCCTCCGCCGGGCCGATCACGCGCGGCGCGGATTCGGCGTCGCCGCGAAAGAGGATTCCGAGCCACAGGCGCGAAAAATCGATCTCCGGCATCTCGGCGACGCGCTCGTAGAAGAAGCGCCCCGCCGCCGTCGAGCCCGGCCGCACCGCCAGCACGATCCGCCGCCCGTCGGGCCAGCGGGTCGTCTGGCCGAGCCAGATTCGCCGGAGCTCGGCCGACGTCATCGAGGGCGCGGGGCGGCCGGTCCCCGCGAAGAAGAGAAGCTCCTCTTTCGCCGGCGCTCCCGCGGACGCCCGGGCGGCCGCGAGCACGATCAGGACGAGGGCGAGCCGCCTCATCAGAACGCCACGGCGACCTGAACGCGGGCCCGGCGTTCCTCCTCCGCATGGGGCGCCCGCTGCGACTGGTAGTCGAACTTGAAGACCAGATGCGATGCCGCGTCCCAGCGGACGCCCGCCGACCACGCCCGCTGGTCGGGGACGTCGGAGAGGTAGGGCTCCTCGTTGGCGACGTCGAGACGGTCGAGGAGCGCGTACGGGCGGAGCGACTCGAGCGCCCCGCCCAGCCGCCACGAAGCGAGGGCGTACCACCCGGTCGTGAGATGCGTCACGCCGTCGAGGCGATGCTCCATTCGTCCCCACTCTCCCCGCAGCTCGAGCGCCCCGCGGACGAAGCTGGTCGAGAGCGTCTCGTCGATTTCCCGGTAAGTTCCTTCGGGCGCCGGGATGCGGTCGACGAACGCGGCTCCCCCGATCGTCCAGCCGGGAACGCCGGCCGGCGCGAACGCGATCGAGGCGATCCCGGCGGGCGAAGCGGCGCCCGCGAAGGTCACGTCGTCGCGGGTCATTCCGCGTCCCGCGCCGATACCGGCGCCGTAACGGAAGCCGGCGGTTCCCGGCGCGTTCCCCGACGCCCATGCGCCGATCATGTGGAGCGGCCAGGCCCCGCCCTGCTCCGAACGCCGGGCCATCGACGGCACGTCGACGGGGGTCTGGAGGAACCGCGGGACCTGCTCGCGCTCGTTCCATTCGATGATCCCGCTGTTGACCTCGCCGGCCTGGAGACGGAGCGCGTCCGATCGGCTCCACGCGAGATAGAGGCGCTCGAGATCGACCTCGACGGAGTGCTTCCCCGGCTGGTCCTCGCTCGATCCGCGCTCGATGCGCTGAAAGAGCAGCTCCGCGAGCGCGGACCAGTTCTCGGAGAACCGCGCTTCCGCGTACGGGTCGATTTCGCCGAACGAGAACGTGGTCGCGTGCGAGGAGAGCGAATACTCGACGCTGCCGTCCGCGAAGATGCCGGGCCGCAACGTCGGATAAGATGACTGCGCCGCCGCGACGCGGGCTCCGGCGAGGGCCGCAAGCATCAGGACGGGCACCCGGAAACGGCGGCGAGGGCTCATGGACATCCTCCCCAGTCGAGCATCGCGGAGTGTACCGGTGGACGCGGATATTCATCCGGCGTTCATCCGGCGCCGTTAGTCTCTCCCGATGCGAATCCTCCTCGTCGAAGACGACCCCCAGATGGCGCGGATCATCCGGCGCGGACTCGCCGAGAACGCCTATGCCGTCGACGCCGTCTCGACGGGAGAAGACGCGCTCTACCGCGCCGGGCTCGCCGACTACGACCCGATCGTCCTCGACGTGATGATTCCCCCTCCGGACGGGCTCGAGGTGTGCCGGCGACTCCGGGCGGAAGGCTCGGCGGTGCCGATCCTGATGCTGACGGCCCGCGACGCCGTCGCGGACCGCGTGGGCGGCCTCGACGCGGGCGCCGACGACTACCTGATCAAGCCGTTCCAGTTCGACGAGCTCCTCGCGAGGCTCCGCGCGCTGCTCCGCCGCCGCGGGGCGCCCGAGGCGCCCGTCGTCTCCGTCGGCCCGCTCGAGCTCGACACCCGTTCTCATCGCGTCCGGCTGGAGGGACAGCCGATCGCGCTCACGACGAAGGAATACGCGCTCCTCGAATATCTCGCGCGGAACGCCGGACGGATCGTCGGGCGCGCCGAGATCGCCGATCACGTCTGGGACGAGGAGTTCGATCCCTTCTCCAATCTCATCGAGGTCTACGTCAACCGCCTCCGCCGGAACCTCGAAAAGGTGACGCCGCGCAAGCTGATCCACACGGTTCGCGGCGCCGGTTACATGCTGGAGGATGCCGGGAACTGACGTGGCCCCGACCGTGCGCGCCCGCCTGACTCTCTGGTACTGCGCCGTTCTCGGCGCCGTCCTCGCCGCGTTCGCGGGCGTGAGCTACTTCGCGATCGCGCGCGCGATCCGCGCCGAGAACGACGCGTCGCTCGCCGATACCGGCCACGAGCTCTCGGCGGCGTTCGAGCGGCTCGCGCTCGACGAAAGCGGACTCGCGCGGACCGTGCGGCTCGACTTCCGCTACAGCGACCGGGCGCTCTTCGTGTTCGATTCCACCGGCCGGCTCGCCGCCTCTTCGAGGTCCCGCGAGATCTCGGAGGCCGACCGGGATGCGCTCGCCCGGCGGGTCGCGGCGGGCGCGCGGGGCGCGTTCACGATTCGGGGCGCGTCCGCCGGCGGCGGCGTCCGGGCGTTCGCTTTTCCCGTCACGGTCGTCTCGACTTCCTTCGTCGCCGTGGTGGCCCGCAACCTCGACGATCAGAGCCGGCGTCTCCGGGCCGCGGCCGCCGCCCTGTTCTCCGGAATCCCCCTCGCGATCCTCGCCGCGGGAGCGGGCGGATACGTTCTCGCCCGAAAGAGCCTCTCTCCCGTCCTTCGGATGAGCCGGCAGGCGCGGCGGATCGGCGCGTCCAGCCTCGGCGAACGGATCGTGGTCGACAACCCGCGCGACGAGCTCGGAACGCTCGCGGAGACGCTGAACGAGCTCCTCGCCCGCCTCGAAGCCGCGTTCGCGTCGCAGCGCCGCTTCATGGCCGACGCCTCCCACGAGCTCCGGACGCCGCTCGCGATCCTCCAGGCCGAGTCGGACGTGGCGCTCTCCCGCCCCGAGCGTTCCCCGGAGGAGTACCGGGAAGCGCTCGAGGTCGTGCAGAAGACCTCGCGGAAGCTCTCGCAGATCGTCGAGGACCTCTTCCTCGTGTCCCGGACCGATGCGGGCGACTACCCCGTCCGGCGCTCGCGTTTCTATCTCGACGAGACGATCGCGGGCGCGGCGCGCGCGATGCGGAGGAGGGCGGAAGCGCGCGGCGTCCGGATCGAGGTGGTCCCGACTCCCGAGCGGCTGGTCTGGGCCGACGAGGAGCTGATCCACCGGCTCGCGATCAACCTCATCGACAACGCGGTCAAGCACACGCGCGAGGGCGGATGCGTGCGCGTGGACCTTTCCGGCGAGGGCGGCGTGACCTCGATCCGGGTGACCGACGAAGGCGCCGGCGTTCCTCTCTCGGAGCGGGACCGGATCTTCGAACGCTTCTATCGGGGCGAGAAGACCGACGGCTCGGGCGCGGGGCTCGGTCTCGCGATCGTCCGCTCGATCGCGCAGCTCCACGGCGGAGACGCGCGCCTCGCCGACAGCTCTCCGGCGGGGAGCACGTTCGTGGCCGAGCTCCGCATCGCGCCCGACGCGGCCTGACCGCCGCCGCGTACATCCTGGGTTTAGGTCGGGACCGCTAGCTTTCCGCGCGTGCCGCCGCGCCCGAGCCGCTCTCCCCGGACGATCCGTTCGCGCCTCCCCGCGATCGCCGCGCTGATCCTCGCGCTCCTTCCGATCCGCGCCGGACGGACGGAATCCGCGCGCCGTCCGCGCCTTCCGCCGGCGAGCCGCCTCGCATGCCGCTCTGCCCCGAAAGGAGACTTCCGCCCGTGAGCCGATTTCACCGTGTCCTGCCGGCCGTCGCGGCGTTCGGCGTTCTCCTGCCGCCCCTGCTCGCCGCGCGAAGCGCTCCGGCGGCTGACCCGCCGGCCTCGACGGCGGCGGCCGCCCCGACGCTCGACGATCTCGTCGTCGAGGATCTGGAAGGGAAGCGCGTGTCGCTCGAGCCGTACCGGGGAAAGGTGGTCGTCCTGGATTTCTGGGCGACGTGGTGCGCCCCGTGCCGCGGGGCCTTCCGTTTCTTCGATGCGCTGCAGGCGCGGCACGCCGCACGCGGCCTGACCGTCCTCGGACTGACGCTCGAGGAGAACGCCGGGACGATCGCCGGCTATCTCGACACCGTCGAAGCGGACTTCCCGATCGTCCGCGATCCCACCGGCGCGGCCGGAACGCGATTCGGGGTCGAAGCCATGCCGACGACGTTCGTCTTCGACCGGCGCGGACGTCTGGCGGCCCGATTCGAAGGGAGCGGCGACGACGTCCACGCGCGGATCGAACGGACGGTCGAGACGCTGCTCGCGGGCGGAAGGGTCGCGCCGAGCGCCGGGGTCCGCGTCGCGGCCGGCCTCCGGGAAACCGGCGCCGTCAAGGCGTGGCAGCGAACCTGGCTCGCCGATCCGATCATGAGCCTCGAGGGGGACGTTCTCTCGCGGATGCTCCACGAGCACGTCCACGCGAGCAAGGAGGGGGCGGCGGGCGACGGAGGCCCTTCCGGCGGCGGCTGTGGCTGCAACTGACCGGCGAGGGCGGCGAAAACGCCGGTCGCGCCGGCGGCCGATGCCGTGGATCGCGGCCGGGCTCGGCACGCTCGCCGGCGGCCCGGCGCGCGCGCAGTCGTTCCTCGATTCCCGCATCCTCTTCTACAAGGAGCCCGACGGCCGCACCCAGGTGATCAACCCGGTGCTCTTCCTCCAGCAGGACCTGGGGTCCCGCTGGGGGCAGCTCGGCGTGACCCTGGGCTACGACGCGATCTCGGGCGCTTCGCCGACCGGGGCTTACCCGACCTCGGACGTCACGACCTCGGCGTCGGGACATCTCATCCGGAGCGGAACCTTTCCGAGCGCCGAGTACCGCGACGAGCGCAAATCGGCGGCGCTCTCCTGGGGACGGAAGTTCGGCGCGCACCTCCCGGTCATCGACTTCTCGTACGCGAAGGAGAACGACTATCTCGCGCGGAGCTTCGGCCTCTCCGATTCCTGGACGATGGCGCACGGCCTCGGGACGCTGCACTACGGCGTCTCCTTCTCGCGGGACGTCGTCTCTCCCGTGACCACTCGCGTCGACCACCCGAAGAACGAGAACGGCTACTCGCTCGGATGGACGCAGGTGCTGGGCGAGCGCGACGTGCTCGACGTCTCCGCCTCGCTCATGCAGCTCTCGGGCTACCTGACCGATCCCTACAAGGTCGTTCCGATCGGCGATCCGGCGGCGGGCGTGACGGTCCCGGAAAACCGGCCCGACACGCGGTCGCGCCGCGCGTTCTTCGTCAAGTACGCGCATGCGTACACCTGGAACGGCGCCCTCCGCGCCACGTACCGCTACTACGACGATTCGTGGGGGATCCGGGCGCACACGCTCGAGCTCGCGTACGGCCAGCGCATCGAGCCCGGCTGGATCGTCACGCCCGAGGCGAGGCTCTACACGCAATCCCGCGCGTCGTTTTCCGGCGGGTCGTTCCCCGTCGCGCAGGAGTTCATGTCGGCCGACTACCGGCTCTCCGCGTTCGGGAGCGTTCTCGGCGGGCTCACGATCTCGAAGGACATCACGCCCGCGCTCTCGGCCCTGATCGCCGGCACGATCCAGTCCCAGCGCGGCCGCGACCGGGTCGTCCCCATCCCGACTTCCGCCGAGGCGGAGGGAGGGGGGTCGATCTCGGCCGCCGACATGGTGATCTGGACCGCGACCGCCGGATTCACGCTCCGCTTTTGACTCCCTCTCTCTCGCTGGCCGCCTATACGCTCCGTTTCCCGTTGATGGGCGGCTCGGCCTCGGTCGAGTTCGTCGCGGATTCGGGGGACGCGGAGGCGGAACGCGTCGCCCGCGCCGTCGAAACGGAGGCGCGCCGGATCGAGACGAAGTTCTCCCGCTACCGGGAGGCGAGCGTCGTCTCGGAGATCAACCGGAACGCCGGACGCACCCCGGTCGCCGTCGACGAAGAGACGGACATGCTCGTCGGCTCCGCGCTCGCGCTCGCGCGGTCGACCGGTGGCCGTTTCGATCCCACCGTCGGCCCGCTCCGCCGCGCCTGGGATTTCCGGAGCGGCCGGGTTCCGACACCCGAAGAAATCGGCGCGCTCCTCCCCCTGGTCGACGCCGGCGCGGTCTCGCTCCGGAACCGGACCGTCTTCCTGCGCCGCGAGGGGATGGAGATCGATCTCGGGGGCGTCGGCAAGGAATACGCGGTCGACCGGGCGGCCGACATCCTGCGCCGGGCCGGCGTCCGCGCCGGCACCGTCGACTTCGCGGGGGACGTGAGCACCGTCGGGAGCCGCCTCGACGGACGGCCCTGGTCGGTCGCCGTGCGCGACCCCCGGGATCCGGGAAGCGCGCGATTCACCGTGCGGGTCGTGGGCGACGCGGGGGTCGCGACGTCGGGAGACTACGAGCGAGGCTTCGTCCGGGACGGCGTCCGCTATCACCACATCCTCGATGCGACGACCGGATGGCCGGCGCGGGGAGCGGCCTCGGTGACCGTCGTCGCGCGCTCGACCTTCGACGCGGGCCGGCACGCGACCGCCGCCTTCCTGCTCGGCCCTGAGGCGGGCGTCGAACTCCTGGAGCGCGCTTCCGGCGTCGAAGGAGCGGTCATCACCGAGGAGGGCGAAGTCCTCGCGACCCGCGGGATGGCGCACCTCTCCGACCTTCCCGGCAGCGCGTACTCGGCCTGCCCTGCGCTCTGAGATTCCCGCGGGTCCGATCGGATTCCTCTTGCATTTATTCTCCTTTCATCTCACCTTCTCCAGACTCGAGCCATGTGCGGCATCGCGGGATGGATCGACGACGAGCCGATCGACGGCGAGATCCTCCGGAGGATGACGCGGACGCTCGCCCATCGCGGGCCCGACGGCGAAGGCGTCGCGCTCTTCGCCGGCGGCACGGCCGGTTTCGGCCATCGCCGCCTGGCGATCCTCGATCTGGCGGAAACCGGCGACCAGCCGCTCGAGCTCCAGGGACACCACCTCGTCGAAAACGGAGAGATCTACAACTTCCGGGAGCTCCGCCGCGCGGATCGCCGTCCCGACCTCCCCTACCGGGGGACGGGCGACGCCGAAGTGCTCCTCCACGCGCTCGTCGCCCGCGGGCGCGCGGCGCTCGATTCGCTCGAAGGGATGTTCGCGTTCGCCTACTTCGACCCGCGCGACCGGTCGCTCCTCCTCGCCCGCGACCGGATCGGGATCAAGCCCCTCTACTATTTCGAGAAGGGAAGCACGTTCCTCTTCGCCTCGGAACCGAAAGCGCTCCTCGTGCACCCGGAGGTCTCGGCCGAGGTCGATCCCGAAGCGCTCGGCGATTACCTCTCCTACGGCTACGTGCCGTTCGACCGCGGAATCTTCCGCGGCGTCCGGAAGCTCCCCGCCGGCCATGCGCTCCTCCGGGTGGACGGCAGGACGACGGTCTTCCCCTACTGGGAACCCGAGCCGGTCGTGCTCGGAGCGGACGCTCCGGAGGAGCTTCGCGCGGTGCTCCGCCGCGCCGTGACCTCGCACACGGTGTCCGACGTCCCCGTCGGCGCGTTCCTGTCGGGCGGCCTCGACTCGAGCAGCGTCACGGCGCTGCTCCAGGAGGCTTCGTCCGAGCCGGTTTCGACCTTCACGGTCGCCTACCGCGGCGGCGGGCAGGAGGACATGCGCTACGCGGAGATCGCGGCCCGTCGCTTCGGCACGCGACACGAGGCGCAGGAGCTCACGCTCGGGGACATCGGAGAGGAGATCGACGGGGTCCTCGGCTCGTTCGACGAGCCGGTCAGCGACGCGACGTCGCTCGCGGTCTTCCATCTCTCCCGGCTCGCGCGATCGCGCGCGAAGGTCGTCCTTTCGGGAGACGGCGGCGACGAGATCTTCGGGGGCTACGGCTGGCACGAGAGCTCGCTCGCCTACGACGTCCGGCGTCGGCAGGTCGCCGGGCTGCTTCCGCTCTTCGGCTGGGCCGACCGCCGCCTCCTCGCGCCGCTGCGGGGGAGCGTCTGGGCCGCGCGCGCCGAGGGGCTCCGAAAATTCGTCTCCGCGGACGCGGTCGACCGCTACTTCGCGCTGCGCGGCTTCTTCACGCGCGAGGAGCGGCGCGCGATGTTCGATCGGTCGCTCGTCGCCGACGATCCCGCGTGGCTGTTCCGCCGCTTCTACCGGGAGGACCTCCCGCCCGCCGCCCGCCTCTGCCACATCGACCTGAAGACGTATCTGCCCGACAACAACCTGGCGCTCGTGGACCGCGCGTCGATGGCCCACGGACTCGAGGTCCGCGTTCCCCTGCTCGACCGGCGGGTCGTGGAGTTCGCGCTCTCGCTCGCCGACGAGCAGCTCGTGCGGCCGGGAGCGACGAAGATCCTCTTCCGGCGCGCGATCGCCCCGTGGCTTCCTCAGGAGATCCTCGACCGGCCCAAATACGGGTTCTCTCCCCCGTTCAAGCAGTGGGTCGCCGCCGATAACGGCCGGCCCGCCCTCGACCGGCTGAGACGCGGCGCGCTCGCCCGCGCCGGCATCGTGGACGTCCGGGGGCTCGAGCGTCGCATCGCCCGCGGAATGTCGAAGAGATGGAACAAGCTCTGGCTCCTCGTCGTGCTCGAGCAGTGGTACTCCCGGTGGATCGCCGGTGCGCAGGCCGAACGCGCGGCTGCCCTCGCATGAGAGGGCTCGTGGCCGCGGCGCTGATCGCCGCGGCGATCCCGGCGGCGGGACAGACGGCGGATTCCTCTCCGTCGCTGTCGGCGGCGCCCCCGCCGGTTGCTTCCCCGGCGCCCGACCTCGTCGTCGCGTCGCCCGGCGGGGTCCTTCCGGCCCTCGGCAACGAGGCCCGGAGATACGGCCGCGACACGCTCGGCCTCCTGACCGCGCCGCTGTCGTGGGACCGCCGGGACCGCGAGAAGGCGGCCGCGTTCGCGGTGATCCTCGGCGGGCTCTTCCTCGCGGACAAATCGATCGATCACCAGGCGACCGAGAGCCGGTCTTCGACGACCGACTCGGTCTCCAGCGCCACGACGCCCTTCGGCGCCGAGGGAGGGTTCGCCGTCTCGGCCGTGCTCGTAGCGGCCGGCCTGGCGTTCCACGATCCGGCCACCCGCGACATGGGGCGGGACGCTCTCGAGGCGGCGGTGATCGCCGGGCTCCTGGACAACGCGGTGAAGAGGATCTCCGGACGGGAACGTCCGATCAACTCGAACGGGCAGACCGTCTTCGAGCCCGGCTCGAGCAACGCCTCGTTCGCCTCCGGACACACGACCGTCGCGTTCGCGGTCGCCTCGGTGATCGCGGCGCGATCTCCCGGATGGGTCATCCCCGGAATCGCCTACACCGCGGCGACCCTCGTCGCCATGGACCGGATCAATTCGCGCGCCCACTTCGCGAGCGACGTCTTCGCGGGAGCGGTCCTCGGCACGGTCACGGGCCGCTGGCTCGTCCACCGGCACGAAGCGGAGGCGGAGGGGAGCCGCGCGACCGTCGAGCTCGTTCCCGAAGCGAACGGGATCGACGCGAGAATCCGATTTTGAGGGGCCGCGACGCCCCCGATCCGCCTGCTTCGCGCTCGCGCGCTTTCGTATAATCGAGACTCCGGCGAGGGAACGAAGAAATGCCTCTCCTCGACACATCGCCTTCCGAGCCCGAAGTCGCGACCGCGCTGCGTTCGGCGCGCGCGCGACTCCTCGCGATCCAGCGCGAGGACGGGCACTGGTGCGGCGAGCTCGAGGGGGACTCGATCCTCGAATCGGAATACGTCCTGACCCTCCACTTCCTCGGCCGGGCCGGAGAGAAGACGCGCAAGGCCGCGGCCTACATCCGCGGCAAGCAGCTCCCGGACGGCGGCTGGGCGATCTATCCGGGAGGCGGCCCCGAGGTGAGCGCCTCCGTGAAGGCGTACTTCGCCCTGAAGCTCGAAGGGGAGGACGCGCGGTCGGAGCCCATGCAGCGCGCGCGGCGCGCGATCGAGGCGCTCGGCGGACTCGACGCGTGCAATTCGTTCACGAAGATCTATCTGGCGATCTTCGGGCAGTACGACTGGGACCGCTGTCCCGCCGTGCCCCCCGAGCTCGTGCTGCTCCCGGACGCCTTTCCCCTGTCGATCTACCGGATGTCCTCCTGGTCGCGCGCGATCGTCGTTCCGCTCTCGATCATCTGGGCGAAGCGGCCGTCCCATCGCGTCCCCGACGCCGCGGGGCTCTCCGAGCTCGCCGGAGGCGCTCCCGCGCCGCGCCGCCCGACGGTGCGTTCGCGCCGCGAGAGATTCTGGCGGGCGGTCTTCGGCGGCCTCGACCGGAGCCTCAAGACGATCGAACGGGTCCGGTGGAAACCGCTTCGCGCCCGGGCGCTCGAGCGGGCGGCGGCGTGGACCGAGGAGCGCCTCGAAGACAGCGACGGCCTCGGCGCGATCTTTCCCCCGATCGTCAACACGATCTTCGCTTTGAGGGCGCTCGGCATCCCTTCCGACGACCCCCGGATCGCGTCGCAGGTCCGCGAGCTCGAGAGGCTCGAGATCGAGGAAGGAGGGGCGATCCGCGTCCAGCCCTGCTTCTCGGCCGTCTGGGACACGGCGCTCGCTCTGCAGGCGCTCCTCGAGTCCGGGTCGGACGCCGGCGACGAACGGGTGCTCTCGGGAGCGCGATGGCTGCTCGACCGGGAGGTGAGAGTCGCGGGAGACTGGGCGCGCCGCGTCCGGGGAACGCCGCCCGGCGGCTGGTTCTTCGAGTATCGGAACGCCTTCTACCCGGACACGGACGACACGGCCGAGGTGCTCGCCGCCCTCTCGCGGGTTCGCTTCGGCGATCCGGCGGAAGAGAGGCGCCGCCGCGACGCGCTCGTCCGCGGCCTCCGGTGGCAGCTCGCGATGCAGAACGCCGACGGGGGGTGGGGCGCGTTCGACCGCGGTTGCGACCACGACCTGCTGACGTTCGTCCCCTTCGCCGATCACAACGCGATGATCGACCCGAGCTGCGAGGACATCACGGGAAGGACGCTCGACGCGTTCGGCCGCCTGGGCGTCCCCCCCGACGAGCCGGCGGTCCGATCCGCGGTCCGATTCCTGCACGGGCGGCGCCACGCCGACGGGACCTGGTACGGCCGCTGGGGCTGCAACTACCTCTATGGAACGTGGCTCGCGCTCCGGGGACTGCGCCGGGCGGGCGAGCCGCCTTCCGGCCGCGTCTTCCAGGATGCCGCCGAATGGGTCGAGCGATGCCAGAACGGCGACGGAGGGTGGGGCGAGCTCCCTCTGTCGTACGACGATCCCGCGACGAAAGGGAACGGGCCGAGCACCCCCTCCCAGACGGCCTGGGCGCTCCTCACGCTCTTCTGCGCCGGGAGGTTCGACGGCGACGCGGTCCGCCGCGGCGTCGAGTACCTCGTCGAGCGGCAGCGGGAGGACGGTTCGTGGGAAGATCCCTTCTGGACCGGAACGGGATTCCCGAAGGTGTTCTATCTGAAGTACCACCTCTACGCGACGTTCTTCCCGCTCTGGGCGCTCGCGACGTACGAACGAGGAGAAGCGGCTTTCGCATGAGATTTCCCATCCACATCACGACCGACATGATCCAGCACCAGTTCCGGAACGCGGTGCGGGGCAACCGCCGCTTTCCGTTCGTGCTCATGCTCGAACCGCTCTACACGTGCAACCTGGCGTGCATCGGCTGCGCGACCGAGCGCCACACGGGCCGCATCCAGGACCGGCTGCCGCTGGCGAAATGCCTCGAGGCCGTCGAGACCTCGCGCGCGCCGGTCGTCTCGATCTGCGGCGGCGAGCCGACGATCTATCCGGAGCTTCCCGGCCTCGTCGCCGGCATCATCGAGCGGAAACGCCACATCTACCTCTGTACGAACGCGCTGCTCCTCGACCGGAAGGTGTTCGGAGTCATCCCGCCGCACAAGCGGCTGATGATCAACGTGCACCTCGACGGCATGCGCGAGACGCACGACCGCGTGTGCGACGCGCCCGGAACGTTCGACCGCGCGATCGAGATGGTCAAGGAAGGCACGCGCCTGGGCCATCACATGATGGCGAACATGACGATCTTCAAGGAGACCGACGTCGCCGAGGTCGAGGAGCTCTGCGATCTCCTGACGGGCCTCGGGGTCGAAGGGATGCTCGTCTCGCCGGGCTATCACTACGAATCGGTCGAGCGCGACATCTTCCTGACGCGATCGGAAATCCAGACGAAGTTCCGCCGGATCCTCGAGATCTCGAAGAAGTACCGGCTGACGTCGACCCCGATGTTCCTCGAATTCGCGGCGGGGCTGCGCGAATACAACTGCTCCCCGTGGAGCACCGTCACGTTCACTCCGCGCGGGTGGAAGGGACCGTGTTACCTCATCGGAAAGAGCTACACCTTCTCGTGGAGCGAATTCTGGGACGGGACGGACTGGGAGTACTGGGAATCGCGGCAGGACGAACTCTGCCAGAACTGCGCGATGCACTCCGGGTTCGAAGCGTCGGTCGTCAAGGAGCTGCCGAAGCACCCGGGGGACATGGTGCGGCTCGCCGCGTGGAACCTGCTCGGCTGACGCCGCGCCGCGCCGGCGCGCGGCGATGAACGCGCCCGACCTCGTCACCGGAGGAACCGGTTTCGTCGGCGCGCACGTCGTGCGGGCGCTTCTCGCGCGGGGGCGGGCGGTCCGGTGTCTCGTCCGGCCCGGGAGAGCGCTCGGGACCCTGGGGAGTCTTCCGGTCGAGATCGCCCGCGGCGACCTGCGCGACCCGGCGTCCCTCGCCCGCGCCGCCGCCGGAATCGACACCCTCTACCACTGCGCCGCCGACTACCGGCTCTGGAGCCGGGACCCGCGGGAGCTCTATGCCGCCAACGTCGACGGCACGGAAAACGCGCTTCGCGCGGCGGCCGAGGCGGGCGCGCGCCGGATCGTCCATACGAGCTCGGTCGCGACGCTCGCCGTCCGGGACGACGGCCATCCCGCCACCGAAAGCGACGCCGCGTCCGAAGACGCGGTCATCGGGCATTACAAGCGGAGCAAGGTGCGGGCGGAGAAGATCGCGCTGCGGCACGCCGCCGAAGGCGCGCCGGTCGTCGTCGTCAATCCATCGACTCCCGTGGGCGAGCTCGACGCGAAGCCGACGCCGACCGGCCGGATCATCGTCGATTTCCTCGCCGGAAGAATGCCGGCCTACGTCGACACCGGCCTGAACCTCGTCGACGTCCGCGACGTCGCGGCGGGCCACCTCCTCGCCGCCGAGAGGGGAAGGCCCGGAGAGCGCTACATCCTCGGGAACCGCGACATGACCCTCAAGGAGATCTTCGACGTTCTGGCGAGGATCAGCGGCGTCCCCGCTCCGAAGGTCCGGCTCCCCCACTGGATTCCGATCGCCGCGGCGGCCGTGGACACCT
>DASTIQ010000173.1 GCA_035717485.1 Thermoanaerobaculia bacterium
GAGGCGATCGCCGCCTCCATTCCGGCGAGGAACGAACGGAGGGCCGCGATCGCCTCCTTCGTTTCCTCCGGAGAGAAAGGAACGGATTCGGCGGCGGGTCCCGCGCTTCCGCCGAGGAGCACGAGGTATTCGGAGGCGACCTCGCCCCCGGCCGCGAGGGCGTAAACGGGGAGCTGCACCGCTTCGCCGCCCACGATGCGCCCGCCGGCGCGGAACTCCTTCGCGAAGCCGGGGGCCATCTTCACCTTGTAGTCGACGACGCGCGCGGGCCGCCCGTCGCGGTCCTCGTCGACGCGGTCGATCGAACCCCGGAAACGAATCGGGAAAGCTCCGGCGTCGAGCACGAAGGGCTCGCTGCCCGCTCCGAGCGGACGCTCCGCCGCCGCCGGGCGCAAAGAGTCCCCGCGCTCCGCCTCGAACGCGAGCCAGACACGCAGAAGCGCCTCGAGGCGGTCCCGGGCGAGCTCGCGGACGAGCGCGGGCACGAGCGGCGCGTTCTTCTCCTCGTGCCTCGCGAGCGCTTCCTCGGAGACCCGGGCGACGAGCGCCACGAGCCCGGCCGGGGGCGGCGGCCAGTCGCGCGAGGCCGTGACGAGCCGGCGCGCGGCGTCGTGGAACGTGTTGCCGAGCGAGAGCGGATCGAGCTCGCCGACGCGGTCGGCCTCGTCCCACTCCCGCATTCCCTGGACGCTCCTCAGGAAGTACCGGTAGGGGCAGGTCGCGAACCACGCGACGCGCGAGGCCGACAGGGAATCGAGGGCGCTCGGACGGTGCCGCGCGAGCGCTTCGCGGGACGCCGGGCCGAGCCGGCCCTCGAAGGCCGTCCACACGGGCGCGTGGGCGAGATCCTGCCGGGCGAGCGCCCGGGCGACCGGTGCGAAGACCGACGCCACCGTGGCGGCGCCCGAGCGCGCGAGCGCCCGGTCGCACGCCTCGGACTCCGAGACGCTCGGTCCGAACGCCACGGGGACGCCCATTTCCACGACCCGCGTCGGCTTCTCGCCCCCCGGAGAAGCCGCGCGCTCGGCGTCGGCGAAGAAGGGGGAGGGGAGGCAGTCGCGCGTCAGCGCCTCGTCGCGCCGCGAGGCGCTCAGGACGAGGAGCTCCCTGGCGGATCCGGCCGCGATGCCGAAGAGCTCGCGCTCCTCCGCGCTCCGGGCCTCCACCTTGAGCGGCACGGCGCGGCCGGTCTCGGCCGCGAGCGCGCGGCGCTCGGCGTCGAAGAAGAGGGGATCGGGGCGTCCCGGGGCGGGGAACTCCCTCTCGACGAGGTGGGCAACGATCGTCATCGCGAAGGTCAGCCCGCGCGCGGCCATCGCCGACCCGACGAATACGCCGTCGACGCCGAGCCGGCCGGGCTCCGGGCGCAGCTCCTCCAGGGCGCCGAAGAAGACGTGCGCCGCCGAACCGCGCTCGACGGCGCCTCCCAGCGGTCCGAGGGCGCCGACCGCCTCCGCCGCCGAGACGAGCGGCGCGGGGACCGCTTCCGGCGCGAAGAGCGCTTCGAGACGCCGCGCGATCTCGGCCGACCACGCGGTCCATTCGAGCGGCGCCCTCGGCCAGTCCCTCGCGGAAGCGACCAGGCGGTCGCACTCGGCCGCGAACGACCGGGCGGCGCGGCCTTCCGTTTCGGAGCGCGGCGAGTCCGCGAGCCGGCGGAGCCGCTCGGTCCAGTCGGCGGCGCCGCGGACGATGCCCGCGCGGCGCGCGAGATCGCGAGCCGACTCGGGGGAATCGGCGGCCCCGGCGCTTCGGAGGAGGTCGAAAAGGTCGAGAACGTCCTCGCGCGGGAATTCGCGCTCTTCGAGGTCCCACCAGATCCGGACGGC
Organism: Thermoanaerobaculia bacterium; assembly: GCA_035717485.1. Classification (NCBI taxonomy): domain Bacteria; kingdom Pseudomonadati; phylum Acidobacteriota; class Thermoanaerobaculia; species Thermoanaerobaculia bacterium. Next base: position 1,830 of record DASTIQ010000173.1, read on the forward strand.
GCGGCCGAGGGGGGAGGAAACGACCGACTCGGACGAGAGCTCGAAATTCGGGATCCCGAGGCGCGCGAGCTCCCGCGAGAGCGCGCCCGACCACGCGCTCGATTCGCGGACGACCACGCCGATCCCGTGCAGCGGCAGTCCCGTCTCCGCCACCATGAGGATCTCGCGCGCGATCTCCGTCCGCTCTCCCGCCGCGCCCGCGGCGGAGACGAGGCGCACGGCATCCCGGGAAGGAGCGGGCGCGGCGTGATCGCCGCCGAGGCGGCGGTTGAAGTCGTCGAGCGGACCCGCGGGCGCGGCGACGGGATCGAGGGAGGCCGGCAGCGACTCCTCGGCCCATCGGAGAAACGGATCCGCGAACTCGCCGTAGCGCCCCGGCGGGCGCGGAACGAACGCCGCGACGGGCCGGCGCCGCGCCGCCGCCGCGAGGAACTCCTTCTGAAGGCCGGTCGCGTCGTAGAAGCCGTAGAGCAGGAGCGGTTCCGCGCCGGCGTCGCGCGAGGCCGCCGCGCGCCGGAACGTCTTCGCGCGCGTCTCTCGGCCCGCGGCTCCCCGATCGAGCTCTTCGTAGAGCCGCGCGAGCGCGCCGAGCAGCAGTCGGCGCTCGGCCGGGAGCGTTCCGCCCTCGACGAACGCCCGGAACGCCTTCGGCGCCACGCCGGCGTCGGCGAGGTCGCGCAGAGTCGCCTCGATCGACGGCACGAGCTCGGGCCGCCCCGCGAGATCGCCGAAGACGCGCGCCTCCGGAAGGCGCGCGAGGGCCGACGAGAGGAGGGCGAACTCGCCGAACGGCGGCAGCGGGGGGGCTCCCGGTCCGGCGACCTGCGTCGCGAAGGCCTCGAGCGTCGAGAAGGAGAGCCCGCCGTGGGCGGGGAAAAGCCTCCGATCCTCGCGCCACTCCACGTACCGGCGCCGAAGGTGGACCCCGAGGAGGTTCGACGCGACGATGATCGTCACCGCTCGGAGCGGATCTTCGCGTTGCAGGTCCGCGATCTCGGCGAAGAGCTTCGGCTCGAGAGCGGAAAAAGGGCCGCAGAAGATTCGATGTCGGCCGGAACCGCGGCGGGAGACCGTCACGACGCCGCAGTGTACCGGAGAACAAATCGCTCCGGATCGGCGCGCCCGCGGACGTCCGAAGAGATGGCGGCCCGACGTCCGGTTCGTGTAGTGTCGACCCGATGAGCGAGCCCGCCGATACCCTGGCGCGACTGGCCGCGCAGATGAAGTCCCGCCGCGAGGGAATTCTCCGTTCCTGGCGGGACATCGTGCGCGCCGACCCGGAGCTGACCAGCTCGACCGCGCTTTCCCGCAGCCAGTTTCGCGACCATCTTCCGGCGATCCTGGAGGGGTACGAGCAGACCCTCGTCGCGGGAGAGCATGGCGTTCTCGGCAAAGCCGCCGCGGAAGGCCACGAGGGAAGCGAGCACGGGAAACATCGGTGGCTGCAGGGCTACGCGCTGAAGGAAGTCATCCGCGAATGGGGCCATCTGTATCTGCTGCTCGTCTCGGAGCTCGAGGAGTTCGTCGCCCGCAACCCGGAGGCGGATCGCGAGGCGATGTCGACCGCGCGGTACGCGCTGGCGGTCCTCTCGACGGAAGGGGTGTCCGAGAGCGCCTCGGAATTCGCGCGGATGCATCAGGCGGAGGCCGCGGCCCAGGTGCGCGACCTCGAGACGGGGCTGGAAAACAGCCGGAAGATCCTCCGGGAACAGGCGATGAAGATGCGCGAGGCCGCCCACGACCTGCGGGGAGGATTGGGGATCGTCACCAGCGCCGTCGAGCTGCTGGGACGAGCCGATCTCCCGGCCTCGACGCGGGAACAGTTCTCGAGCATGGTGCAGCGGGCGGTCGATACCCAGGCGAACCTGCTGACCGAGCTGATGGATCTCGCCCGGCTCCAGGCCGGCCAGGAGACGCGTCAAATCGCCCCCTTCGACGCGGCCGCCGAGCTCGCCCGGATCGGCTCGAACGCCCAGGCCGCCGCGCTCGAAAAGGGGCTCTATCTGAGGACGGAAGGACCCGCCTCCCTTCCCGTCGAAGGGGACCGCGTCAAGTTCGGCCGCATCGTCCAGAACCTCCTTCTGAACGCCTTGAAGTACACGAGGCAGGGAGGAGTCACGATCAGCTGGGGGCCGAGCCGGAACAACGACCCGAACCGGTGGACGCTGAGCGTCGAGGATACCGGTCCCGGTTTCCACGCCGGGCCCGGGGGGCCTCTGGCCGGGGCGTTGAAAGACGCGACCGACGATTCCCTCGCGGTGGAGCGCGAGGCGGCCGGTCGGCCGCCCGCTCCCGAGGCCCCGATCGACACCCGCCCGGATCGCCAGCGCAGCGGCGAGGGGATCGGTCTCTCGATCACCAAGAGACTCTGCGAGCTGCTCGACGCGACTCTCGAGCTCGAGAGCCACATCGACAAGGGGACCGTGTTCCGGGTCCTGTTCCCGCGTCGGTACGACGAAAGCTGACTCCGAAGGCCCCTCGCCGTGGCGAGGAAATCGGGGGGGCGGAGGCTCGTCCGGGAGAGCCGGAGCCGCCGCGGCGCCCGTCTCGGGCACATCGGATAGGATCGCTGTTTCGTCCGGAGGAATCGAGGAAATCATGGCCCAGCAGTACATCTTCACGATGCAGAACCTGCGGAAGGTGGTTCCGCCGCACAAGGAGATCCTGCGGGGCGTCTGGCTCTCCTTCTATCCCGGGGCGAAGATCGGCGTCCTGGGCCTGAACGGCTCCGGCAAGTCGACGGTCCTCCGGATCATGGCGGGGGAGGACAAGGAGTTCCAGGGAGAGGCGTACGCCGCCGAGGGCACGCGCATCGGTTACCTGCCGCAGGATCCGAAGCTCGATCCGACCAGGGACGTCCTCGGCAACGTCGAGATGGGGGTCGCTCCGATCCGCGCTCTGCTCGCGCGGTTCGACGAGTTGAACGAGAAGCTCGGCTCCGATCTCTCCGACGCGGAGATGGAGAAGGTCATGGCCGAGCATGGAAGAGTGCAGGACGCGATCGACGCTTCCGGCGGCTGGGATCTCGACAAGACCCTCGAGCTGGCGATGGACGCCCTTCGCTGCCCGCCCCCGGACGCGGACGTGACCAGGATCTCCGGCGGAGAGAAGCGGCGCGTCGCGCTTTGCAAGGTGTTGCTCGAGAAGCCCGACCTGCTGCTCCTCGACGAGCCGACGAACCACCTCGACGCCGAATCGGTCGCCTGGCTCGAGCGGCATCTCGCGGAGTTTCCCGGCACGGTCGTCGCCGTGACGCACGACCGCTATTTCCTCGACAACGTCGCGCAGTGGATCCTCGAGCTCGATCGCGGAGCCGGGATCCCGTGGAAGGGGAACTATTCCTCCTGGCTCGAGCAGAAGGAAGCGCGCCTGGCGACGGAGGAGAAGCAGGAATCGGCCAAGCGGCGCGCGCTGCAGCGGGAACTGGAGTGGGTGCGGATGGCCCCGCGGGCCCGGCACGCCAAGAGCAAGGCGAGACTCCAGGCCTACGAGAGCCTGCTGAACGACCAGGGTCCGGAAGCGCGCAACGAGACGCAGGAGATCTTCATTCCGCCGGGTCCCCGGCTCGGCGACGTCGTCGTGCGCGCCGAGCACGTCCGCAAGGGCTACGCCGACAAGGTTCTCGTCGACGACCTGAATTTCGACCTGCCGCGGGGCGGCATCGTCGGCGTCATCGGACCCAACGGGGCCGGGAAGACGACGCTCTTCCGGATGATCATGGGAGAGGAAGAACCGGACGCGGGGAAGCTGGTCGTCGGGGAGACGGTCGTTCCCTCCTACGTCGACCAGAACCGCGACCGTCCCGAGGGGGGCAGGACCGTCCACGACGAGCTCTCGGGCGGGCAGGACCTCGTCACCCTCGGCAAGCGCGCCATCCCGTCGCGGGCGTACTGCGCGATGTTCAACTTCAAGGGAGCGGACCAGCAGAAGAAGGTCGCCGACCTCTCCGGGGGCGAGATGAACCGGCTGCATCTCGCCCGGGTCCTCAAGAAGGGGGGCAACCTGCTGCTCCTCGACGAGCCGACGAACGACCTCGACGTCGAGACGCTGCGCGCGCTGGAAGAGGCGGTGCTCGGATTCGGCGGCTGCGCCGTCATCATCTCGCACGACCGCTGGTTCCTCGACCGCGTCGCGACGCACATACTGGCGTTCGAAGGAGATTCGCAGACGACCTGGTTCGAGGGGAATTTCGCCGACTACGAGGCCGACCGGAAGCGGCGGCTCGGAGCGGAAGCGGACAGGCCGCACAGGATCAAGTACAAGAAACTCACGAGGGCGTAAGGCGAGCGGGGCGAATGCATCGAGCCGGGCGGGCGCGTGCCGCCCGTGCCGCCCTGCGACATACGCCCCGGTATGCCTCGGGACGGCACGGGCGACCCGCATCCCGCCGGGCTCGCGCCTCGCCCCGCTTCGATGATCGTCCCGACGGTTTCCGCCGGCCGTTGTTTTCGCCGCCCGACGATCCGGCGTCGCGGCGTCGACTCCTGTACGCTCGGCAATCGACAGTGGCTGACACGTTCCTGGATCGTCTGAAGGCGGGCCCGCCGATCCTCCTCGACTCGGCGATGGGGAGCGAGCTGGAGCGGCGGGG
>DASTIQ010000174.1 GCA_035717485.1 Thermoanaerobaculia bacterium
AGGCGGTGAAGAAGGTCTTCGGCCTCGACATGGACGGGCAGCGCCCGAAGTCGATGAACGATTTCGTGTCGCAGAAGTTCGACTACGTGATCACGGTGTGCGACCGCGCGGCGGAATCCTGCCCGACGTTTCCGGGCGCGCTCGCCGTGATCCGCTGGAGCCTGCCGGACCCGGCGGAAGCGCAGGGAACCGAACAGGAGAAGCTCCGGGCGTTCGAGAACGGCGCGAAGGACCTGATGCAGCGCATCCGGCTCTGGCTCGCGCTGCCCGCGATCGCGAGGAGGATCCCGTCGGCCCCGGGCAGGGATCGTGGCTAGCGCAGCAACGCCGCCCGCCGTCGCCGGGCGGCTCTCGTTCCTCGATCGCTTCCTCACCCTTTGGATCTTCCTGGCCATGGGGCTGGGCGTGCTGCTGGGCTGGGGCGTCCCCGGATTCAACCGCGCCATCAATGCCGGGAATCGCGGCACGACGAGCGTACCGCTCGCGATCGGCCTCATCCTGATGATGTATCCGCCGCTCGCCCGGGTGAAATACGAGGAGCTGCACCGGGTCTTCCGGAACCGGAGGGTGCTGGGCCTGTCCCTCCTCCAGAACTGGATCGTCGGTCCGCTGCTCATGTTCGGGCTGGCCGTGCTCTTCCTGCGGGACAAGCCGGAATACATGCTCGGATTGATCCTGATCGGCCTGGCCCGCTGCATCGCGATGGTCATCGTGTGGAACGACCTGGCCGGCGGGGACGCCGAGTACTGCGCGGGACTGGTGGCCTTCAATTCCGTCTTCCAGGTGCTCTTCTTCAGCGTGTATGCCTGGTTCTTCGCTGCCGTGCTCCCCGCGAAGCTCGGCCTCCCGGGCGCGGTGGTGAACGTGACGATCGGCCAGATCGCCCGGAGCGTCTTCATCTATCTCGGCATTCCTTTTCTCGCCGGATTCCTGACACGCCTCGTCCTCGGGAAACTCAAGGGACTCGAGTGGTACCGCCGGGTCTTCGTCCCGCGGATCGCTCCCGTCACGCTCGTCGCGCTGCTCTTCACGATCGTGATCATGTTCAGCCTGAAAGGCGAGGCCATCGTGAGGCTGCCCTTCGACGTCGTGCGCATCGCCATTCCGCTCCTGATCTATTTCGTGGTGATGTTCGCCCTGAGCTTCTGGATGAGCCGGAAGGTCGGTGCGAGCTACCCGCAGACGGCAACGCTTTCCTTCACGGCGGCGTCGAACAATTTCGAGCTGGCGATCGCGGTCGCCGTCGCCACGTTCGGCATCTCCTCGGGCGTGGCCTTCGCCGCCGTGATCGGTCCGCTCGTCGAGGTGCCGGTCCTCATCGGACTGGTCGACGTCTCGCGGGCGCTCGCCCGTTATTTTCCGGCGGGGCGAGTCGAGGCAACCGCCGCGGCGCTTTCCTGACCGGCCGGCTCGACTGCCCCTTCCGGATTCGCCCCGGACGGCGACGGGCTCACCCGGTGATCGTCACGAGAGCCGCGAGGATCGATCCGTCTCCCTGGAGCGTTCCCCGGACCGTCACGCGCTGCCCGGCGGCGAGTTCGCCGAACGTCGCGGCCATCCCGTTCTTCTCGAAGATCGTCGCCCCGTTCGTCGTGACCGTCGTCGTCCCGCCCGGGGATTGGACGACGAAGCTCGACGCGCCCGAGTCGACCGAAGCGATCGTGCCTTCGACCTGCTGCGTTCCTCCATTGTTGAGGTCCTGAACCAGGATCTCGGTCGCGAGATAGGTCCCGTCCCCCTGCAGCGTCGCCTTGACGTGGACTTCCATTCCCGCGGTGATCTGCGCGAGGGTGATCGCGAGCGCTCCGTGCCGGATGCTCGTCGCGTCGTTCGTCGTGATCGTGACGGTTCCCAGCCGCTGATCGGCGACCGTCAGCGTCGATCCTCCCGCGTCGACCGTCTGAACGCGTCCTTCGATCTCCGCGCCCGGATGCCCGCCGGGGACGATCGTCGCCTGGTTCCCGTGGAGGGACACCGTGATCGACATCGTCGATCCCGCCGGGACCTGAATCGAGGCCCGGGCATGGACGTCGGCGCGTTCGAAGGTGAGGGTGTCGGAGCCGGGCGGTACGCCGGTCAGCGTGAAATTCCCGGACGCGTCGGTGACGGCGGACGCGTTCGAGGATGCCACGCTGACCACGATGTTCGATGCCCCGGTCGCGGCTTCCGTCCGCACGGTCGCCGACTGGGCGCTCGAACCCATGACGACCTGGCCGGTGATCATCGAATTTCGACTCGATGTCGGCGTCTCGTTGCTGGAGCAGGCGGCGAGAGTCAGGAGACCGGCCGCCGCCGCGAGGACCGAAAGGCGTTGCAAGCTCTTTATTTTCATGGGGCCTCCATGGCGGGTCACGGCGTGCAACGAACCTGCCACACCGTCGGCCGGACGCGCACGCGCTTGCGCGCTGGAACGCGCCGGCCTCCCACATCGCGAACCTCCTCCGCTCGGTTGCTTCGCGGAGACTTTTCGCGATGTGGCCTCTCGCGGCTCGGGCTTGAGGCCCTCGACCGCTTCGGCGCCCGACCGGGGGGAATGAGAACCCGAAGATGTCGCATTCGCGACGCTCGCGGGGCTCGGATCGCGAATGCTCCCGCCGCGCGGGCCTTCCACTCGGTTACTTCGGGGAAGCCTCTCCGCGCGTCGGCCTCTCGCGGCTCGGGCTGGAGGCCCTCGACCGCTTCGGCGCCCCTTCCGTCGGCCGGGCGCGCACGCGCTTGCGCGCTGGAACGCGCCGGCCTCCCACATCGCGAACCTCCTCCGCTCGGTTGCTCGCGCACTGGCCTGCGCGGCGACCGGCGCGCCCGGCGCATTCGCGCCGGCCGCTTCGCGGCGGCGACTTCGTCGCGCGCTGGAATTCCTTCGCGGAGACTTTTCGCGATGTGACCTTCGCGGCTCGGGCTGAGCCCTCGACCGCTTGGGCGCCCGACCGGAGGCGGGCGAGGGGAGGGCCGCTCAGAACGTTCGGGCCGACCCCTGATCCGCCGCCGGGCGCCGAAGGGCCCTAGCCGACCTCGACGAGCTCGCCCTTCCGGGCTTCCATCTCTTCGCCGAGCTCCTCCAGCCGGTCCTTGGAGAGGT